>CAZIEL010000019.1:0-11441 GCA_964538165.1 uncultured archaeon
TATTAAACAAGTTTTTTTAATATTCATCTTTTGTTAAAAAACAGTTCTATTACGTCCCCAAATTTTAGTAAGTGATCTCTTCCTATTACTAATTTTGTTTTGCAATCAGCTGCGCGAATAAATCCATCTCCCATATCCGTGTGTAAGGTATAAGCAAAATCAATTGCTTTTGATTTTGGAGGCATCAAGGCTGATTCTTTTTAATATCTGCAACTATTCGTTTTATCATTTCATTATATTTTACTGTTGGAAGATTTAGTTCTTTGAGTTTGTCTAGATTTTGTTCAAATGTTGGGGAAGTGTTTTTTTCATCTATCGCGGTTACTTCAATTCCAAACGGGGTCATTATGTCTTTTGCCAAGTCAAATCTTGTTTTTAGTTCGGGAGTGCTGATTGGTAATATCTCATGATTGAGTCCTCGTTTTATACCTTCTTCAATTACTTTTGAGATGTGTAAGAGTTCGGTTGGCTGAAACTTCCACGAGTTATCATATTGAACAGGTTTCTTTTCAGAAATATTTTTTAGGAACCGATTGATTTGCCTGTCGTTTGTTGTGTTTGGGCTGTATCCAATTATGTGTGCGGGACGCAGAATTATCCATCCAGCAGTTGTTTGTTTGGTTATCTCTTCGCTAGCTAGTTTTGTCCTACCATAAACTAAATTTTTAGGGTTAATTACTGCTGCAAAAGACGAGATGTAAACAACTTTTGCTCCAACAGAGTTTGCTGCATTAATAACATTTCTTGTGCCCCCCTCATTAATCAAAGTTGCTTCTTTAGGATTTGCATCACACCATTTTGCGTTTGGGTTGGCGGCTGCATGAATGATTAGGGTTGGTTTGGCTTGTTCAATAGTTCTCTTTACTTCTTGTTCGTTAGTTATTTCCATTTTCAGTAGTTCCGGAAAAAGTCTAGTTGTATTATAAGTGCCGATAGTTTCAAAGTTCTGTTTCAAATGTACATATGTGGCGGCCCCAACATATCCGCTGGCACCTGTAACTAGAATCCGGTCTTTCATAGCAAATTTTTCATCAGAAAATAATATAACCATTGCCACCTCCGCTTTTGGCGAATTTTTTCTTGTGGACTCTGCTTTTCTCGGTTTAAACCTTTCCCTGCTTTGGGCAGGGTCGCCTGTTGGCTAAAGGGTTTAATGCCTCCAAAAGCAGCAGAGCCGTCCACGAAAAAATTCGTTTTTTTGCGGAGGTGGCTAAAATGGTTTTTTCAAATTACAAATTTCCTGAACCAACTCAGGAAGAAATAATTTATGTTAAGTGGGTTGCTAAGAATAATCCTGATGATTTGGATTCTAGAGAGCTTTGGGTTCTTGAGAACTTAAAAGAAGGTGATGAAGATGAATGATTTGTCACCGGCAGAGAACTCCCAAAGCGATTATAAACATTCAAAAGGGGTTTATCTTATGAATTTTGATTTATTCAAACTAGGAGAATTTGAGAATATCAACCAATCAACTTATTTAAAAGGCGAAAATTGTCGGGCAATATTTAATGAATTAGTTACGGATGTTTGTAAGGTAAAATCTTGCTCTAAATGGGAACTTTCAAAAGAATTATCTATTTTTTACGGCTCAGAAAGATCAACGATGCCTAAGTTTTTGTCTTGTAAAGATTATTTTCCAGTTTATCTTGTTTCAAAATTGATTCAATTTTTAGGTGAAGAAACAAAACAAAAATATGTTAATCAGTTCAATGAATCAGTACAATATTTCAAAGTAGGTACCTCCCATGGATGGTTGAAATTTCCACAAAATATGTCGGTTGAGCTTGCTTGGCTTTGTGGGGCTGTGGCTGCTGATGGTTGGATAACAAAAGAGAAATCAGGCGCTGAAAAAATGGGGATTATGGATTTTCACAAAAAAGCACTTGTAAAAGTTAGCTTGTTTTTTGATAAATGTTTCGGTTTTAAACCCAAAGTGAAAAGGCACATTCATCAAAATTGTTGGCAAATAGTGTTTCGCTCCAAGCCAATAACGCAATTTTTCACCACATATCTTGGTTTTCATTATGGGATAAAAGTGTATGATATTCGAGAGCCGGAGGCAGTAAAAAAATCAAATTTTCGCTTGGATTACGCGAGCGGGGTTTTGAGTTTTGATGGTTCGGTTGCGCTTGACGGAAAAGTTTCACTTGGTGTTGCAAGTGAAGAGTTGGCTAAAGATGTGTGCAACATATTAACTGAAGCTAAGTTGAAAGTAAGACTCGTAAAAAAAGAAAATACACAGCAAACAATATTTTTTGTAAATTCAGAAGGGTTGCTTCATCATAAGGATTCTACAAAGTGGATTTCTATTTTTGGAATAGATACTGAAAAAGGACAAAGGCTTGATTCTTTAGTGAATGGATTTAAAGAAGAAGTTGTTTCTGAGGAAGACGTTTTGGAAAGACTCAAAAAATTTATGAATTATCGTTGGAAAAAAGAGTGTCCTCTTAATAAAATATTTTTTGTTCTAAAGAAAAAAGGGTCTCTCAAACGACAAGATTTACTAAAAATAACCAATTTGCCTCACGTGACTTTTTACAAATACGCGTGGATTTTAAGGCAAGCAAATATAGTTTCTTGTTATACTGGCCAATTTTGGAGAGGGTTTGAGAACACTTATACATTCAACTACGATGTTAGCTCCTGGAGGGGACCTAATCTTTAAAGATAATTTCAATAACGTCACCAGTTTTTAGGGCATGTTCCCGCCCAATGATTTGCTTGGTTTTGACATCTACAGCTCTAATGAAACCTTTTCCCATATCGGTGTGAAGGGCAAATGCGAAATTTATTGCCTTAGATCCTGGTGGTAAGAGCAGACAATCAGGTATGTACGCCCCATTTTTGTCTTGAAGTCCTTTCACTCCACCCGGAAACACAGGGAAGTATCCTAGTACTTCGAATATTGTTTTGTCTAAGCATTCTTGTACTCCAGTGCTTCCAAATCTTTCTAAAACATTTTTCTTTATTGTTTCTAACCCTAATTTTTGTTTTTCGTTTATTTCTCCAATTATTTCAAAATCTTCTTGTCCGGGGTAGTATTTCATTATTCCTGCTTTTGTTGCCTTTCGTAGTGATAGTTCACTAGCAGCGGAGCAGGGAATTATGTGCGTGTTTGGGAATGCTTCTTTCATTCTTTTAACATTTTTTTCTCCGCTAGGAAGATCACATTTGTTTGCTGCAATTAAAATTGGTTTGCTCCAAACTCTACATCTGTGCGCAAAATTTCTTTTTTCTTCTTGATTCCACTCACTTAATAGTTTTTCATCAATTTTTAGATCTCTCATTGCTTTTTCGATGTGGTGGGGAAGTATTTTTACTCCCGCAAGTGCGGTTGCAAGTTGAGTTACTTTTTTGTTAAAATCTTTTTCTTGGACTCTTGCAGTTTTTATCCAATTATTTTCAATTATTTTTAAGAACCATAATTCTATTTCTTCCTCTAAAAATTTGATGTCTTCTATTGGGTCGTGGCTTCCTTCCGGGCACTCTTTTCCTTCTGCATCTGTTGATCCGCTTGCATCCACCACATGGATTAGTGCATCTGCTTGAGAGAGGTCATTTAAGAATTTGTTTCCAAGTCCTTTTCCTTCATTTGCGCCAGGAACTAGTCCTGCTACGTCAATTAGTTCTACTGGAACATATCTGATTGGGTTTTTTGGGTCATCATTTACCAAAAATCCGTGTTTTGGGTTGCTAACTACTCCAAAGAATTTTCCTGCGTCTTCTACTCTAACAAACCCAATTCCTTTGTTTGGATTAATTGTAGTAAAGGGATAACTTGCTATTGCAACATCTATTAGTGTTGCTGAGCTAAAAAAAGTACTTTTTCCCGAAGAAGGTTTTCCAACTATTCCTATTTGCATGGTTCTCAAATATTATGTTTTGCGCATCAATTAAAAGTGTTTTGCTTGCAGGGGTAAATGTTTTTTTAAAAGATTTAATTAAACCCCATTTCTGCCCTATCTTTTTTCCATTTGGCTACTGCTGCCTCTATTTCATTTTTGCTAAGTCCTTTTGAAGTCAAAGTGGAGCGTATTCTTTCTTCTTGCATTGCTGGAGTCGGGTTAATTGAGGCTGCTTTTACTTTTCTTTTTGCCAATATGTTTCTAATCATTCCCATTATTCCCACCACAAATATTGTTCTGTGATTGTATTTAATTGTTTCTTTTTGATTGGTATGGTTTTTGTTTTAATTCTTTCGTATGAGTTATATTAGTATGGCTCAGCTTTTTACCGAAAAGTATTTTCCTAAGGACTTTGAAGAGTTTATTGGAAATATAGAGATTGTTCAAAGAGCTATTGTTTGGGCTAATGAGTGGAAGGAAGATAAACTCCAAGGAGGCAAGCATCAAAAGCCTCTTTTCTTTTATGGATCACCCGGCATTGGAAAAACTGCTCTTGCTTATGTTTTAGCCAAACAAATGGGGTGGCAATTATTTGAGATGAATGCTTCAGATTTGCGCGATAAAGAATCTATTGAGAAAATTGCTGGGGCTGCTACTAGTAACTCTTCTTTGTTTGGGGGTAAGAGGTTAATTTTGCTTGATGAAGTTGATGGGTTACAAGCTCAAGATCGAGGGGGAGTGGGGGCGATTGTTTCAATAATAAAAGAAGCAAATAACCCTGTAATTTTAACTGCAAATGATATTTATGCTGATAAAAAAATTGCCCCTTTGCGTACTGCTACGGAATTACTTGAATTTAAAAAAATTAATTACTTAAGTATTGCAAAAAGACTTAGAGAAATTTGTGCGCTTGAGAATATTGTTTATGAAGATGAAGCAATTAAAGAGCTTGCAAAAAATTGTTCAGGGGATTTTAGGAGTGCACTTCTTGATACTGCTTCTCTTTCTCCAAAAATAACTTTGGATAATGTGAGAGCCCTTTCTTTTAGGGAACGAAAAGAAAAAATATTTCCTGTTATGGCAAAGATTTTCAAGGGGCATTCGCTTAAAGAAATTAGAGCGGTTGTTGATTCTGCTGATGTTTCCTATGAGACTCTTTCGTTGTGGGTTGAAGAAAATATTCCTCGTCAATATGATTCACTTGATGCTGCAAATGCGTTTGATACTTTTTCAAGATCTGATGTTTTTAATGGTCGAATAATGAATCGTCAACATTGGGGGTTTTTGAAATACTCAATTCCACTTTCCACTGTTGGGGTTTCTCTTTCGAGAAGAAAAGATTACGCTTTTTTCCAACCCTTTGCTTTTCCTTCGATTCTTTCTTCTTTATCTGCATCTTCTTCAAAAAGAGAAATGCGAAAAAATATTGCTAGTAAGATTGGGGGAAAAATTCATTGTTCAAGAAAGGATGCGATTAAAGAATTACCTTTTTTCTCAATGTTAATGAATAATGAAAGGTACTCAAAATCTTTTACTTATTATTTTGATTTTGAAGAAAGTGAACTTGCTTTTCTTTTAGGAAAAAAATCTGATGATAAAAAAGTAGAAGCATTATTAAAAGAGTCAAAAGAACTTAGAAAAGAAGTTATTTCTGCAAAACTCCACGGAAAACAATCCACTTTGTTTGGGTAAATGTGATGTCTATTACTCTTCTTTTATTATTGAGTTCATTTCAACAAAGTTTTCTATTGCTGAAGAAATTTTTTTTCTCTTTATTATTATTACAAGGAATATCCCAATCGTCACTATAATTAAAATTATTCCTTCTTGTGTTTTGAACAAAAAATTGTTTATTCCATTTAAATCAACAACAGGATCAATCTTTTTCCACAATATGTAGTTTAAGCTTATTTTATTTGTTTGTTTGTATCCTTGCCAAGTTATTACTTTTCTTGAACCGTTTGTTGAAGTATTTGCTTGTGGTTCAATTGCATCTTTTATTTCTGCTCCAGGCGGCAGTTCAATATTAATACTAGTGTTTTCTGGAAATATCCAAAGTCCTGCTTGATAAAAGTTATTGAAAAAATTAACTTTTAAATTGTATTCCTTCATCATTGTGGCTTCTTTTCCTTTGGCCATTAATGGTTCGGATAGATCATAGCTTATTTGTAAGAAGCTTTGGTCTCCTTCGGTGTAGGATATTTTTTTATTTAGTGTATTTGGATCAAAACTTGCTTCAAATATTGGGTCAAAAGTTTTCCAATCATCAAGGCTAGTTCCTAGTTCAAGGCTTTTGTTTCTAAAATCAACTTTATCACTTTCTTGTGGGAAGTATAAGTAGTATTTTTCATCCACTTTGTCTGTTCCGTCAGAGTTTAGCTGTATAGTTATTGCGTGTCCTGCGGGGTAGTATGTTTGAGCGCTAACTATGCTTAGAAGCAGAATTATGGCCAAAAACAGCAATATTCCTCGTTTTTCCATAATTAATTATTGTTTCTTGTTTTTTTAACCCTTCGTTTTTTATGAATTCGTTTTTTAAGGGGTGCTTTTTGGTTATCTATTTAAATGTTCTTTGTATCCAATTTCTGTATGGTTGACATCCAATATTTTGGACACTCTTTTTTCAAGCTTTGTGATTCTACTTCTTGTGTTCTTATTGACCCAGTTTTTGATTCTTCAAAAACAGAATTTAAAAAGAAATTAAAATTTAAAGTGAAACCAACCGATTTTAAGAAAGTTAGTTTGATTTTGATTACAAATGAAACTGCTGAACATTTTGATCCTGTTGCGGTTGAACAAATTGCAAAGAGAAATAATTCTTTGGTTGTTGCGCATGAAATTGCTCTACAAAAACTTAATCTTCCAAGAAACTTAAAAGCTCCAATCGTTTCTAATGCGGATTCTACTTTGAGGGGCGTAAAAATTAAAGCAAAAACAGCACATTATCCAAAGAGTTTTTATCCATTAGGATTTTTACTTGAGATGGGTGGGAAAAAAATTTATCATGCAGGCGTAACTTCTTTACTTGATGATTTTAATCAAATAAAAACTAACGTTGCTCTTCTTCCAATTAGTTCAAGGAGTATGGATGTTGTTGATGCGGTTAGGGCGACAAAATTAATGAAACCTGACATGGTTGTTCCAATGCAGCATGATGTTTTTGAGGAAAAGAAAATTGATATTCCTGATTTTAAGAGGAGAATTGAGAAGAGTGTTCTTAAAACAAAACCTGTTTTGCTTGGAATGGGCGAGACTCTTAAGATATAATTAAGAAATAGTGATTTGAGAATAATTTTTCAAAGTTAATGGTTTTTATCAAAATAGTTAGGTTTTTATTTTTGAAATGTTACTTATACTAAGTGTTTTTTTATGTTGGAATTTAGTGGCTGGGAAGTTTTGATTTTTGTTTTAATAATCATAATCATAATTGTGGTTTTGTTTGCTTTTGGATTAAAAATTAAAGAAAGAGACGCTAAACAGATGGAAAAGTACTTTAAACCAAAGCACTAATTTGTTTCCTTTCTTTGCCCGCCTTTGCCTAAGTTGTACTTTATTTGTTTACTAAAAAATATTTCTTTAGTATTTTTGCAACAACTCCAGTTGTTTGGTTCTCTTTTTTTAGCATTTGTTTTAGTTCTGTTTTTGAGAAATATTTAACTTCTTCAAGCTCCATTTTATCAATATTAAATTCAGCAAGTTTGAAATCTTTTTTTATCAAAAATATTTCTACTATTCTGTTGTTAACAATTTTTGTTGAGTGGATTTCTTCTTTTGCAACTTTCTCTAAATCAGTTTTTTTTATTTTTACTCCTAGTTCTTCAAACACTTCTCGTATTGCTGCCTCTTCATATGTTTGATTGTGCGGGAAGTGTCCTCCCGAAGAAGAATCCCACAAGAGGTTATCTTTTCTTTTTTGTAATAATATTTCGTTTTTTCGGTTTTGTATTATTACAAACACTTCTCTGTGCAGGGCTCCTTTCTCATGAGTCTCTTTTCGCGTCGCTTTTCCAATCACTTCATCTTTTTCATTTACTAAAGCAATTATTTCATTAGGATCATGAGGAATTTTTTTCATTTAATTACAAGTCCTTGCAATTTAGAATATTTTTCTTCAATTTTTTTCCAGTTTATGTTTGAAATAAAGTTATCTATGTAGATTGCTCTTTTTGGTCCGTCTTTGTGGTAGTATGCGTGTTCGTATACATCTAATGCAATTAGTGGGATTGCTCCCCAAACAGCACCTATTCCGTGTTCATCAACCAAGAAATTTCTTAGTTTGCTTTCACTCATTGTATCTATTGCAAGTACTGCCCATCCAGAGTTTTTTGCGCTCAGTGCGGTTGCTCTTATGTCTGCTTTCCATTCTTCAATTGATCCAAAATCGCTAATTAGTTTATTTTTAGTCTTTGGGGCGTCTTCAATGTTTCCATTTCCTCCCAAGTTTTCCCAAAACAAATCATGTAATATTACTCCATTTGCATTAAATGTTTCTCTTCTTTTTAACTCCCCATATTCAGAATAATTAGCGTTAGCATTGGTTTGGAGCTCATTTTTTTTCTCTTCAAGTTTTTTTTCAATTTCGTTTCTTTTTACAATATATCCTTTATGGTGAGTGTTGTAATGCCAATCCGTTGTTTCGGGGCTCATTACACTTTGTAGTGTTTTTTTTTGCATCTTCATCTGTATAAGGTCTTGCCTTTAATTTGTGTTCTTCCATCAAATCACCTTCTTTTAGTAGTATTATTTTGCTACCGAAACTAATAAATTCCCCCCCGTTGTTCTTTGTTTATGTTTGAAGCAATTGTTTTGGTTTTAGTTGTCGTAGTGCTTGTTTTGGTTTTATTTGCATATTCTTCTTTGCGTGATAAAAGACTCTTTTTGGATACAGAGCGTTCTATTGTTTCTGCTAGGGAGCGATTAAAGATTGCTGAGAGGAGATTTAGGCAAGGTAAAATGAATAAGGGCGTGTTTGATTCAATTGCGGATGATTTGGAGGGAGAGCTTTATTCTGCTGAACTTCTTTTGTTTAGATTAAAAAAATATAATGAGATTTCGGTTGATACTAAAGCAACTTTGATTGTTCAAAAATTAGATCGGCCAACTAAGTACAGACGGTCCAAGATTGAATCAATTTTAAGGGAAACTGAGTTGATTAGGCATGAAATGTCTTTGCTTGAAGCAAAATTATTAAAACGTGAAATAAAAGATTCTGTTTTTGAAAAATTAATTAAAGAAAGGGAATCCGAAATTATTAAGAAAGAAAAAGAACTTATGGATGTTGTTATTCAAGGGTCTAATAGTTTGGGTTCTATTGAAAAAGAAAAATCTTTGATAAAAACTGATGAAAAGAGTGGTGCGGACTAATTTTTTTGATTGACAAATCTTTAGGATTAAGAGTTTGGGATTATACTATTATTGTTTGTAATTCTTTTGGCACGATTGAATTTGCGAAAACCTCTTTTGCTTCTTTTAATATTTCTTCCTCGCTTGTGTTTCTTGCGCTAAAGTGAAATAATGCTAATTGTTTTACGTTTGCCTTTTTTGCAATTTCACTTGCTTCAAGTACTGTTGAGTGTAGTGCTTCTATTGCTTTGTCTTTTTGTTTGTCAACAAATGTTGCTTCGTGAACTAAAAGAATAGCATCTTTACTTTCTGTGATGGTTTCTTTTGTTGGTCTTGTATCAGAAACGAGAACTATTTTTCTTCCTTCTCTTCCTTTAGAATAATCCATTACATCTTTGGGTGCGAAGGTTTTTCCGTTAACTTTTATTTTTTCTCCTGCAACAAGTTTAGCATAAAGAGGTCCTATTGGTATCCCAAGTTTTTCAGCTTTTTGTCTATTAAACTCCCCAACTTTACTTGCTTCTTTGAAAATAAATCCAAAGCAAGGGATTTCATGTTTTAAAGGGAAGGCTTTTATTTCAAAGAAATTGTTTTTCATTAAACTTCCTTTTTTGATTTCTTTGTACTCTATTTGGAAAGAAGGGTAAATAACTTCTTTCATTATTTTTTGAATTTTTTCTTTTCCTCCTTTTGGAGAAAAAATAGTTAGTTTTTCTTTTCTTTGGTTTAGAGTCATTGTGCTAATCCAACCAAATAATCCTAAAAAGTGATCTGCGTGCATATGTGAAATGAAAATATTGTTTACACTCATCATTGAGTGTTCTGATTGCATTAATTGTCTTTGTGTTCCTTCTGGGCAATCAAATAGTATTGAATCTCCTCTGTACGCTAGTAAGATTGAAGCAAAGTTCTTGTCTTTTTGAGGTACGCTCCCAGCAGTTCCTAAAAAAGTCACTTTTATTGGTTCCATGATTATTAATTGTTGCTCCAATTAGCTTTTTTAACCCTTCATTATAGTAAATGATTTATGCCTAAAGCAAAAAAGAAATCTTCTTCTAAAAGGAGAGTGGCAGTTGCGCCGGTTGTTAATAAAGATTCAAGTGCTTTTGATTTAAAGAATTTTGATTTTGACCATTTTACTAGTACTGCTGAAATTCCAGTTCCAAAGAATCTTTTAGACCAAGTTATTGGGCAGGAGAGAAGCGTTGAACTTATTAGAAAAGCGGCTGCTCAAAAAAGAAATGTTTTGCTTGTTGGGGTTCCAGGCACAGGAAAATCTCTTTTAGCACAAGCAATGAGTGAAGTTCTTCCTGTTGGGGTTTTACAAGATATTTTAATTTATTCTAATTCAGAAGATCCAAATAATCCAAAGGTAAGAGTGGTTAAAGCCGGCGAGGGAAAAAAGATTTTAGAAGCAAGTCACTTGGAATCAAGTAAGGCTGATGATTCAAGTAGATTAATTTCTCTTTTACTTCCTCTTGGTTGGATGGTTTTGTCTACAATTTTATGGCAACTAAATTGGTACCCTGATATTGTTTATGCTGCATTAATAGTTGTGGGTGGATTTTTATTAATTGGAGTTGCTATTGGTGGGCAAATGCGTTCAAAGGATTCAGTTGTTACTCCAAAACTTTTAGTTAACAATTTAGGGAAAAAAATTGCTCCTTTTTTTGAAGCAACTGGTTCTAGAGCTGGTGCTCTTTTGGGTGATGTAAGACACGATCCCTTGCAATCGTCAATTGACGAAGATTCGTTCGTTGTTTGTCTAAAGGGTGTTTGGAAAGAAATTTCTTATGGAAAACTTTGGGCAACAATGTCAAAAAAATATCCTGAGCTAGTTGAGAAACACGAAAAAGGATATGAGGCAATGGTTTTACCTAAAAAAGAACTTGTTTATGTGCTTGGAATGAAAGACGAAAAAATAATTCCTTCAAGAATTTATTCTTTAAATAGACATCCATATGAAGGGGAAGTTGTTGAACTTTCTATTGGCAGAAAAAAAGCTACTTTTACTCCCGAGCACAAAATAATTACAAAGACTGGGGATAAGAATGCAGAAAAAGTTTCTGAAAAAGATTCCTTGTTCAAACTTTCTCCAACAACAGCTTAATCTTTTTTTACTATTAGTATATTTTTCAAAACATTGCCACCTCCGCCTCGAATTTTTTCTTTAGACTCTGCTTTTCTCGACTTAAACCTTTCCCTGAGCCGTCGCGCCGGCTCGCGGGCGGCACCAGGTCGCCACTGCTAAAG
>CAZIEL010000020.1:0-11072 GCA_964538165.1 uncultured archaeon
ATTGAAGATAGAGGAAACTTGCCAGGTGGAGGACTTTATAGGGTTGAAATTAATTTAGATTTTATTAATTCTAATGTTCAAAGTTTGTTTGATAATAATTCTCCAAATGCAGAGATAAAAACAATATTTTCTTTATATGCGCTGCCTAAAAATTATAATCCCTTTTATGCAACTCCATTTGATGGGGAAGTTGGAAAGAAAGGGGATTATTATTCAAGAGGAGATTATGGGGCTAGTGTTGTTGGCTCGCAACTTAAACTAAATAATAATGGAATCAAAACTTACTCTTATTTGAATTCATTTGTAGCAATAAATTCTCAATTAAATCAATCTATGGATAAACTTGATACTGCTAAAGTATTATCTTATAACAAAAATACTTCTTCACTAAAACTTACTCCCTCACAACCAAATCCTGTATTGATGAAAGTTACAAGTGACTCCGGGGATATTTTTGCAGAATATAATGTGGCCGGAGTTGGTTTAGGTTGGAGCACTTCTAAAAAATGGTTAATGAAAGATTCAACTGTGGAGGGAGGAGATTGTCTTGACTTTGAGGGGAATAAAAAATTAGTTTATTATGATTCTTCAACAGGAACAAGAAGGGGAATAAATTGGAATGGAACAAAAGGAGGAAGCATAAGTTTATTCACAACCTTTTTTACACCCCCTGTTTTAAATGCATCAGAAGCTGTAGTACTAACTCCAGTGGATTATCACAATGTAACCCTAAGCACATCTCCAAAAGTGGAGTCTCTAACTTCCGGAACTGCAATTATTCTAAAATATCTTGATGATCAAGGAATAACTGATTATGATACGTTACAAGGGATGTTTGATAGACTTGTGAGCAGGCAAATGTGTATGACTCAAAACTCTGAAACTGAAATGGGGATGTGGTGGAATCAAGATTATTTAAATCAACTACTTGCTGAAGCAAGTGCAGGAACTATATGTGGGGATTAATAAATCCTAAAAATGTGAAAGCAAGGTTTAATTAACTTAAAATTTAAGGACTATGCGAAAGCAATTGAACAAATCCAACAAGTAAAGTAAATTTAAACCTAATAAAACCCAAATTAGTGTATTTAGGGGCAATTTTTAAACAATCAATTAAGTTTATTAAGGCGGCAAATGTAATTATTTATAGTTATAAAGCGCTTTTGGGGTTAGTGATAGAGTTGATTTCAGAAAAATTAGCTGAATATTATACAAAAGCTGAAGACAAATACTTTGATGTACTTGATTTTCTTGATTCAAAGGGTTTGCCCGTATATGCGTATTCTGATTTTTTTGAAAACAAAGGAATTCCATCCTTTGTAGTAACAATAGCAATATTTGTAATCCTAATAATATTACTCCTAATTTTCTTAACTTACCAAGGAGGAGAATTTGGAGAATTAACCTTGTCATTAAAAGATGCTGATGGAAAATCAATGAAAGATGTTCACATAGAAATAGCTGATAAAGCGGGAAATATTTTATTTGTTGGAAATGCAAGTGATGGAGATAAAATAAAATTAAATCGTGCCCTAAGCGATGGGGAAAAAATATCCATTTCTGCAACAAAAGCAGGATACCAAGCACAATTAATTGATTTTACAGTTGGAAAAGACAAAAAGCCATCCATTTCTTTTAGTAAAGAATTTAGTGGAATTGAAGCAAAAATAAGGCTACTTGACAGCGAAACAGGAACAATAATACACGAAGCAAGCGTACTTGTGAATTCAAGCACTGCAAGTTACAAATTTGATGAAGATACAAATGGAATTTATAGAAAAACTGGGGTTCCAGAAGGAGTAACACTCTTAGCAAAAATAGTTGCTGAAGGGTATAATGATTACGAACAACAAATTGTATTTAACTCAACAGAAGTAAGAGAAATTGAACTTGATCCTTCTGATGCTAGTTTAATTGGAAAAGCAACAATAGCAATCTCAGTAAAAGGAGAAGACAACAAAGCAATTGATGATGCAAAAATAACTGTGATTAATACTGAAAGCGGAGTAACATTAATTAGCGATTATACAGTACAAGGAAATGTGTTTGGAGAAGTGCCAAAAGGAAAAGCACTAAGAATAACCGTAGAAAAACAAGGATATTTAACTTATGATTCTGAAAAAGCAGGAGAAAATGTTACAATAAGAGAATCAGAAAAACAATTAATTGTAACACTAACACAAGGGGGAAAAAATTTAAGAGTAAATGTCTCTGATGTATTAGGCGTACCACTTGAAGGGGCAACAGTACAAATATTCCAACAAAACGGAATAAAGTTTGCAGAACAAACAACAACTGTTTCAGGAACAACTTTTTCAGGACTTGATCCAAACGAAAAAGTGTTTATCACTGGATATTTGGATGGATACTTGCCAACAAGACAAGAAGTAGAAGTAAGTTCAACAGAGGAAGTGAACTTAATTTTAGAAAAAGTTACTCCAACAAACTCAGCAAGATTAGATATTTATGCACTAGATAAATTTGGTGTATCTGTAAATGGAGTAAATGTAACAATAAATGAAATAAAAGATGGAAACTATGTTCCTTATGGAATAACTGGATTAACTACAGGAATTGAAGGATATGTTAATGCAGTTGTTGCTGTTGACAAAACATTTGAAGTAATTGGAGAAACAGAAGTAATGATCGCTTCAACAATGGTGGAAGTAAAAAGTGGGGATGTTGAAAAGAAAGTTTATTTAGAAATGCAAAAAAAACCAAACATAATTGAAATGAAATTTATTGATGCATTTGGAAAAGATGTTTATGGGACTGCAACAATATCTGGAATTGAAGGCGGAATACTTTATGATGGAAACATTAGTAATTCAAGAATATTTTTTGATGCGGAACAAAAAGAAGTAGTTGAAGTGCAAGTAGTAACACTTGATGGAAATGTTTTCACAGAAAATGTTACGGTTAAAGGAGAAGATTACGTTGAAGTAATAGTTTACAATAAAGATGCTTCAACCCTATCCCCTCAAATAGAATTTGTTGGAATAGAAAGTGAAGCGGGGGATATAGTAAAAGGAATTACTCCCGGAGCATTTTATTGGGCAAAATTTACAGTTGCATTTCCAACTGCTGCAACAAAAGCAGGAGTACATTTTAGGGCAGGGGCAGATAATGTTGCATTTGCAGAATCAGAAAACTTTGGATTATATGATTTGAGTTTCCAAAATTCAGAAATAACTTACTCTTACTCTTACACACCAACACCAGAACCAGGAAATGAAGTAGTTGATAGAGCAAATGCTGGAGCACAAGGGCAAAAAAATAAGTGGGTTGAGGGAACAATTGCAAATCCAAATGGAACATACACAATAAAAGTAAAAATGAGGGCTGAAGACTTTACTGCAGGAAAAGTTCAATTAAATTACAGGGCTTGGGCAGTAGTGGGATCAGATTATTATAGAACACCCCAAGACACCGAACTTGGAACTGATGCATATTCTGAAAACAAATCAGGTTTATACGCTCAAACATCACTACAAGAATTTACAATGTATGAATCACTACCTGAATGTAGCGACAATATTTGCATGACAATTAATTTCGTTGATGAACAAGAAAATTTTATTGATGAAGAAGGATTTGAAGCACTACAAGACAAAGTTTATGGACTTGAAGTAGAACTAACTTCAACAGAGGCAGATTACGTACAACTAAATGCTACAACAGATTCAAACAATATCGAATTTACTTCAACACAAACAGGATCATTCAATTTTGTTAGAGATGCGGATTATAACCGAACAGGAAAAGGCAACAAAAGTGCTTCAGCGGCATTATCAATAACTGCGGATGGAAAACAAAAAGCAAGATTCTATTTTATGGGAAACGCTGTTGGACCAGCGCAAATAGATATTAGTGCGTCAGGACAAGCAGATGTAACAAAATCAGTTTTGTTTAAAGTAGTAAAAGAAAAGAAACTATTGCTTGAATTAAGCGAAATGCAAGTAATGCCAGGAAAAAACTTTACGGTGAGAGTAACTGATGAAGGACTAAAAGGAGTAGAGAATGCGCTAATAAAAATACTTGATAAAGATGGAAAGGTAGTGAAAAGTATTGTTGGGGATGGAACTGATGGAAAAGGAAAGAATGGATATTATAGAGTACAAAATAATTTATCTCCAGGACTTTATACTGTTGAAGTGAGTGCGCCAGGATATGCAACAGAAGCAATTGCATTAATGGTGTCCACAACCACAATACTAACTTTCCCTGAGGCACTTGAAGCAAAATTACCTTTGGGACAAAAAACGATGGTGCTTACGGGAGAACTAGCAAACAATTCTGAATTCACTGTACAAAACATTTCAGTGCAAACAGAAGGAGAAGCAAATAGCGAACAACAAAATTTAGGAGAATCTGTTTCTACAACCGAAACTGGGAAATTCAAAGTATTAGCAATAACTCCATTTGCATTAGGTCAAGAGCAAAAACAAATGGTGCAAATAACAGTAACTTACACAGGCGAAAATGATGATACTGCTGATGAAACAGTAGATATGACAATTACTGGAATGGTTGAAGGAAAATTCGCAACAAAAGTAACTTCAAGCATTCACATGGTTTATAATAAAAAACTTGATGCATCTTGCCTACAAATGACTCCTTCAAGCGTAACACTAAGTTTAATTGGAAATGAAGGAACAAGCGCATCAACAGTAGTTGAAGTGACAAACAACTGTGAACAAGAAGTATTCGTGCAAAGCAGACCAAGAAAAGCAGGCGGAGATGACTATATTGAAGTTAGTGCCGATAATATTGAATTACAACAAGGAGAAACAAAAAACATTACAGTAAATGCTGAAAATAAAATTTCAAGAGCAAACACACAAGAAAAAACTTATGGTTATGAAATAGTTTATGATTCGAATGTAATAAAGAAAACACTAAAAGTAAACGTAAAAGTAGTTAATCCTGCATTTGCACTAAATTATCCGCGACAACTAACACTTTGGCTAACACAAAATTCTGCAACAGAAAAAGCAGTTGCTGCCCAGCCAATATTTGTAACAAATGTTTCAAGCTTTCCAGTAGAAAATATTGGGTTTGCTGTACAAAATCAAGCGGATTATGCGTCAGGCACAAATGTTAATTTAGAAGTACTCCCTGCAACAAAAGTAAGTTTAGAAAAAGGACAAGCAATAACTCCTCCAAAAGTAGTTTATGCTAGTGCAAGTTCAAAAGTGTCAGAACCCACACGAAAACAAATAATTATCTCTGGAAGAATGGGGCAATTACAAAATAGAACCGGACAATCAGATACTTATAATTATTACAATGACTATGCAAGTGGAAATTTACCGCTTAATAGTTACACTCCTCCATCAAGCAATTATTATGCAAACACTGAAGAAACACTTGGATTAATTGATGTAACTATATTTTACTCAGGATTCAATTGTTTAGAAGCAAGAGTAGTATCAAGCGATGACTATGGAATACTTGATTATATGTTCCCTCAAGAAGGAGGACAAATGGCAAAAAAAGTTGCAATCTATAATGGATGCGCCGAACCAGTAGCAATAACTGGAGCAATGCCCGCAGCACAAGCACAAAGCAACCAATATGCAGGGTATGGAATGTTTAACACAATGAGCTCAATAATGCTCTCAGTACAAAGAGTGAGTATCCCTCCCGGAGCAACCGCACAAGTAAATTTAACAGTACTAACAGCAATACCAAATATTAAGAGAGAAAATTACCAAGTAGCACTAACTGGAGTATCAGAAGTAAGCCAAACCCCAATTACATCAAAATCATTCCCTATTAACATATATTCAGGAGCAGATCCTGATTCAGAACACGTAAAATCGACTTCAGTAGAAGCACTAATTTGTGGACCTGAAAAGAAAAAAGAAACCGTAACAATACCAAAAGTATCTGATAATGCTAATTGTGGAGAAGCATATTGTGACGCAAAAAATGCTGCGAAATATGTTGCTGAAAAAATAAGACAAATAATTTCAAAAGCAAACTCACAAGGATATTCTGAAAAGAATGGAGAAGCAACACTAAAATGTTTGGACGGATCTTGTACATTTGAAGAAATAGGAATGAATCCACAACCAATAGAATTCTATTTACAAAATGATGCTCTAACTGCAGATTTATTACACAACGAATTAAATAGTGCAGATAATGAAGGAGCTTCCTCAAGTCCATTTAGAGAATCAATGGGCGCAAACGGATTCATGGTTGAATCAGGAATAGTTACAACAGAAATACTAAAAGCAACAGCCTTCTCTGGGCTTGATAGAAGAATATTCCTTGATGGAGGAATAAGAGGCTGTGGATATTATAGATTGACAGTTAATGGAGCATTTAGAATAGGGGCTGAAGGGCTTGATATATCAACTCCTGTGCTTGGAATAAAAATTGCTGCACAAAATGGAAAAGTAGTTACAAAAGACTGTAAAACAAACGTTACAAATTTGAACAATTTTAATCCAATAGACAAAGGATTGACTCCTGATAGAACTTATGGAACACTACTAGCAACAATAGAATCAGAAAATTATTACAAAGAAATGGCAACGAGCATTGCTGATCTTAGATACAAAGCAAAAGACAGAGTAACTACTGGAAGCGGAAACAGAGTAAAAATAGTGCGAGGAGCACTCGAAAATGCATTAGCAATGGTTTGTGTAGAAGGAGGAGATAAGAAAACAATTACAGTAACTGTAGACGATTCAGTACCAGTAACTGGTGAAAAGAAAGAAAAAGATGTATTCCAAGAAGCCGTAACAAAAATGGTTGCAGATGCACTGGCTGGAGCATTTACTGGTGGAGACAATTGTTTAGTAAAAACAAACGATACTTATACTTGCGTAAAATTAGTTGATTATTCGAAAGGAAAAAGAAGTTTAGTACTACAAACTCCCGATATAATCTTTGCTCCAACAACATCTGATTGCGATGCTACAACTGGAGTATGCTTACAAAAGAATTCAGAAAGTTGTACATATGGAACAATTTACTCAAACATTAATGAAAAGTTAGATTTCAAAGTAGTTCCAAACTCACTTGGTGCTAATAATGGTAAGATAAGTGGAATAAAGAAAATAATGATTAGTGGAGACGATAGATTTGATGGGCCACAATACACTGTTACTGGGGCCTCAACAACAAACACAACAACAGTAACACAAAATAATCCCACACAAGTAAATCCAGCAAATCCACTCGCACAAAATAATACCCCAACACAACCACAAACCCCAACAGCAACTGAACCAGCAAAACCAAGTGCAGTCGTAAGTGAACAAGAAAATATTACTAAACTTAGTTTCGCAGACCCAACTCCTGTTGCACCAACTGAACCAACCCAACCAACAGTAAAAGCACTAAACGGAACATACTATGAATATGAATTACTTGGAGGAAATATCGCTCCGAAAGAAACATCAAAAGCAATAGAATTATTCATGAACAAAGATTCAAAAGAAAACAAGTACTATAGAAATATAAAAATTTGTATAACTCCTGGAAATGTAAACATACAAAACAACAATAAAGATGATCCATATTACATTGCAGCAAACGGAGTAATGTTTGATGTAGAAATCTCAAACAAATCAATGAACGAAGCAACAGTAAGTGATAGAAAAACAATTACAGTAAAAGTTGGAACAAAACACCCTTATGATTTAGTAAAAGATATTATTGATAAAAAGTTTACGAAAGTCGGGCCAAATTATAGATATTATTTTACTTTAATGTGGAAGGGCGAACCAAATTCATTTGATTTTGGAGAATATGCTGAAGGATTGAAAAGAGCGGGGGAATTTGAAAAATACAATGTGCAAACTCCAACTAGCGGAGTTGCGGGAACAACAAGTGCTGATGATGCAATAAATAATTCAAAATTAAATGGAATAAAAAATTATATGCTTACTTGTTCAGCAACTGCTGCAGTGTGTAATGGAGTAAAAGGAGGAATTGTGGGAGTACTAGTTGGAGCAGCAATGGATTGTGTTTTGCCCGGATTAATTACTTTTAGAACTGAATTAGCTGATAATTTAAAAGCTGCGGCAGGAGTATTTAAATTTTTAGAAGATGTTTCAAAAAAAGTGCCTTTAATTGGGGAATGGATGTCAAAAAATATATTTAGTGTATCCACAAGCGCTCCAACCACACTTGATTGGAAAGCAATAACAATTGAAGGGGGCACTGCTGGATATTTGAATTCACAATGGGCACAAAGAATGGTTCTTGGAAGCGCAAGAGTATCTGGTGGATTAAATAAAGCAACAATCGCATCGGTTTCAGAAACTGCTGCTGATACACAAGCGAATATTGTTCGACAAAATATTTTAGCAAATCTTGGGGATATATCTGCAGATCAAGCTAGAAAAAATGCACTAGATGAATTTATTGCAGCTTATAAAAAAGAAATGAAAGATGTTATGAGTAAGTCTATGAGTGATGACTATGCAAAAATGATGAAAAGATCATCAGTTTTAGTTGGGTTTGATGATGCAAAAAGTATTCCTTCAACATTGCAAGAAAGTTACAAAAAAGCATTAGGGCAAATGTCTGGAGTAACACCAGGATCAGTATTGACTGAAGAAGTTGCAGGTGAAACACATTTACAAAGAATCCTTGGAATAAAAGGGGGAAAAATGAATGCTACACAAATAAAAGCTGCACTTGGTACGCCCGGATCACCTGGATTTAATCAAGCCGTAGCAGATTTTGTTGATACAGTAGCAATCTCTCCAGAAATAAAAGTTCAAGAATTAATAGACAAAGCATTTAGAGAAAACAGAAGCCTTGTTGATCCTGCCACTGGAAACTTAAAAAAATCATTAACCCAAACCGAAATAAGAACAACAGTAAAAGATGCGTTGCGTGACAATTCATTGGGTTTAAGCAATGCTGAAATGGACACAATTGCAGATAATGTTGCTGCAAGATATCCAACAGGGTTTAAACAATTGAGTTCAGCCCCATTAACTCAAACACCTATTAATAGGGCTACATTAAACACTGAATTTGAAAATGCTTTCAGGAGATCATTTGATCCATCAACCGGAGCAATCACAAGACCGATTAGGACGGATGATATTGCTAGTGTTGTAAGAGCGAATTTTGTTGATCCAAATATTCCTGCTTCAGAGATAGATAATTTTATTGATGAATTTACTTCTTCATTAAATGGATCCAGAGTTGGAGATGATTTTGCTGACACCATGAACAATGCGTTGACAAAACTGAAGACAAAACAGTCTGAATTTTATAGAACAAAACTAGCTCCAGCAGCAAATTCAATTGATGATTTATCAAGAGGAGTAATAAGAGAGACAAGAACTGAACTTGATGCGGTTGTAAAAGCAAAAGTTGGTCCTGATGAAATGAAGAGAATTGCAGGAAAAGTAAATGGAATTGTTAGTCCAGACGATCTTGATGATTCACTTAAAGTCCGATCAAAACTAAAGAAGATATTTAATCTTGAAAACTTTAAATCACTAGCAAGAGGAATTGGATGTGGAATATTGTCTAATTTATTGGGAATGTATGCTTATAACTCTACAGTTGAGGGAGCAGTAAATACTGCAAAAGAAAAAGCAATAAATTTCCCATCTTATGAATTCCAAAAAGGACATACTTACCAAATGATAATATATGACCAATCTGAAAATGATCCTGCCTTTGTGGAAGTAACTGCAAAATCAAATACTTATGAAGTGATGACAAAAGACCTTGTTGAACATAATGGAGAATTATTAGTTTCGGCAAAAGTTAATAATTTACTCCCTGAACAAAGAGAACTCGGTGTGTGGCCAATAAAAACAAACCTAATTACTGCAAAACAACAATTCGAAAGAAATACAAACGGTCTTGAATATTATCCTGAAAATGATGACTATAGAAAACAAATACTTTCTGGACTACGAACTGAAACAATCCAAAAATTGATTTATTTGTATACAAGCGAATATCTTGTTGATAAAAAATCAAAGAACACAAGACAAATACAAGGGGCTAATGAAGGATTAGTAATTGCGATAATTGATCAAATGAGATCAATGGGACAATTTTCTGCAAGTGAGAGAAATAATGAAGCAAGTAATATTGGAACGAATAAACCCCTTGAAACTAAAGTCAAAATTGCTGTTGATGCACGATTATCAATTGGTAATGGATCAATGAATGAAGCAGTGGCAAAGAAAATATTCCCCCAATTAAATGATAAGGAAGCTACAAAGTTTGTGCAAAAAGTAAAAGTGTGGGAATCATTTGAAAATAATATTATTCCTGAAAAATTAGCTGCTAGTTAAATAGATTATTATTTGATAGAGACACATAAGTATTATTTGTTGGATTTAGTTAAGCTTTTTAACTACAAGACACATTTCTTTTCTTGAAAAGTATGGGCCAAAAAAAGAACACTTATTTTTCTAATCAGTCTTCACGCGGATTTAATATGTTCTCCGCGATAGTTGCAATAATATTAATTATGACAAGTGTTGTACTAACAAGTACTTTAATTACAACAGAAGAAAGAACAAGTAGACAAATTTATGGGATGTTAAATAGTTATCAATTATCTGATGCGGCAAGTTTAGCAAGAGCAGATGCGTTACAAACTTTTAATTATAATTTTAGAGAAAAGTTAGAAGACTATTTGACTTTTACTGATGTCGAAATGAGAGATGAACCAGGATTTGCACTATTTATTATAAGAACACCAGGGGAAACATTTACGTGGGAAGAAACAGTAAAAACATTTGAAGAAACAATATTGCTAATTAATACTAATGATGGAAATAAATTTGATGCCGCACTAAGATTTGTTTCTGAGAAAACAATTAGAGGATTTAAAGAAGAAACTTATGGTAGATATAGGGTAACTCTTGCGGATAGTACACAAATTTACAAAGCAGAAGACGCTTTGTATAGAGGAATGCAAGCATCAATAGCAAGAGATCAAGAAGGATTTTTGGAAGTAGTTGATTGTGGAGATGCCCAATGCAACACGGGAAGCTTTTATTTTAATATTAATTTAGATAATTTAACTGATGATGAATATGAAGCAATGCCAAGAATTGTGGTAAAAG
>CAZIEL010000021.1:0-10193 GCA_964538165.1 uncultured archaeon
AATTCATTATTATTGTTCCACTGTCTTCAACGTTAATTCCTTTTTTGAAGTTATTTGTTTTTGCATAAACTGATTCTGGTTTCCCAAATAATCCAATAATAAAATCAATCATGTGAATTCCGTGAGTAATTATTACTCCTCCGCCTGAAAGTTTCCTATTTCCTCTCCAACCTGAGTAATAATCCAGTTCGCGAGTCCAATTAATGGTTGTATCAATAAATATAATTTCGCCAAATATTTTTTTTGAGATTGCTTTTTTTAGTGCATGAAAAATATGTGTTTCTTTGTATTGAAAATTTATTCCTAAATTAATTTTGTTTTTTTTGCAAATTTGAATTAGCTTTTTTGTATCATTTAAGTTGGTGGTAATTGGTTTTTCTATAAATAAATTGACCTTTTTTACTGCTGCTTTCTTTGCAATTAAAAAATGTGTTCCTGGGGGAGTTGTGATTATTAAAACATCAATTTCTTTTAATAAATCCTTTTCATCTTTTGCAATTTTAATTGGTCCAAATTCGTTTAATATTTTTTCACAATTTTTTTTTGTGTGGTCAAATACTTTAACTATCTTAAAATTTGAGTTATTTTTAGTAATCTCAAAATATGTTTTTGCCGCTTCTCCACATCCGATTAAACCTGCTTTAATCATTAATTTTCACACATATTTATTGTTACTTTAATATGATAAATCATTCGTTTTGTGCATTAAGCGATTCTCTGAAAAAGTTGGACAAAAAATGGATTTATATACTTCGAGAACATAGTTTTATTATGGATTGTTCACAAAGTGTGTTGGACAAGGATTGCTTCTAACTATTTGGTGCAGATTATTATGATTTCTTCGTCGTACTTGGGTGCAGCTATTCTTAAAGGTGTAATAAAACAAGTTCCTTTGGATTTTATTGTTGAAGAAGTATCTTCTTCGGGCAGAGTATCAAGAGTAGTTAAATCTAATTTTGATACGGATCTGGGCAAACTAACTTTTGTTGGAAAAAAATCAAATTATTTGCATTTTGATGCCCAAAAAATTGGAATAAGTACTTTTGATTTAAGTAAAAGAATTGCTGAGCTTTTTGGAGTTCCTCAAAAGAATGTTTCTTATTGCGGGTTAAAAGATGATTATGCAATTACTTGTCAGCGAATTTGTGTGAAATATCCAACCAAGTTGGATTTGTTTTGCAATCAAAACAATTTTGTAATAAAAAATGCTCGCTGGTCAGAGCAGGATTTAAAAATTGGGGTTTTAAGGGGAAATAATTTTTTAATAACAATTAGGAATTTAACTGAAAATAAAAAGATAATTTCTAGGACGGTGAATAATTTTATTAAATTCTCTAAAAAAGGTTTTCCTAATTTTTATGGGCCACAAAGATTTGGTGATGGTAGGGCTGTTGCACATTTAGTTGGAAAGTATGCGATGGATGGAAAATTTAAAGAAGCAATTTTAACTTATCTCGCAACTCTTTCAACTACTGAAAGCAAAGAGCTTTCGATTATGCGAAAAGATTTTTTGGGCCTTTTGAAATCAAAAAAGCAGTTTAGAGAGTTTCCTAAAGAAGCATTTATTGAAAATCTGATGATTAATTCACTTCAAAAAAATAATTTGGATTTTGAAAAAGCATTTTTAGATCTTCCTGACGATATTAAAATATTTTTTGTTTGTTCTTATCAAAGTTATCTTTTCAATAAAATGGTTTCAAAAAGAATTGATCTTTTGGGTAAAAAAGCTTCTAAAAAACAAAAAGGGGATGTGCTTTTGAATTCTCTGCCCTCTGCTTTAATGGCTGGGACTAATTCAGTTTTTGCTTGTGGCTTACAAGGAGCGATTGAACGGCAGGTTTTAAATGAAGAAAATGTTTCTTTTGGGGATTTTTGTTTAGTTCATTCTAATGGGCTTAAATTTGGGGGTAAAAGAAGAACCATCTTTTCAATTCCTAAAAACCTAAAACTGATCTCAATTTCGAGTGATGAATTAAATAAGGGGAAAATAAAAGTACAATTATCTTTTTTTCTTGATAAGGGTTGTTATGCAACAACATTTTTGGGAAGACTAATAAGTGGTCTAATGTAGGTGAAAGTATGTTAGTTTTACAAACGATTGCGATTTTATTTTCAATTATAATTTTGCTTTTTTCGCTAAATGGATTATTGAATTTGTATTCAATAATATCTTGGAGGGGTGAGGAGCGAGAAAACTTTTTTAGGTCAAAAAAAGAAAGGCCCAACACTTATTTTTATTTGATAATTCCTGCTTTAAGAGAACAAAATGTTATTTGCAAAACAATTGAAAGATTATCTATGTTTGATTATGATAAAAAAATGTTTGAAATTATTGTTGCGCTTGACAAAAAAGAACGTGAATCAATTCAAAACAAAGATTCATCAACTTTTAGTGTGTTAAAACAATATATTTTACAAAGAAAAAATAATTTTCCAAAAGTTTCTTTTGTTGAATATTTGGGGGAAGGTCAGAAGAGAGCATTTCAACTTAATGCTGCTCTTGATAGCATTCATTTTGATTCAAAAAACAGAAAAAATGTATTTGTGGGGGTTTATGATGCTGATTCACATCCTGATCTAAATACGCTTAGCTACATTAATTATAAGCACCAAAAAAATAATACTCTTGTTGCTTTCCAACAAATGTTAAACTATCTTTTAAACTCAAAAAAGATTTCAACTTTAAGGTACAGTTCTTGGATTTTGGGTAATGCTTACTATCAAACAATGTGGAATTATATTTTTGAATTAAAACAATTTTTTAACACAAATTCTGCAATAAAAAAAGGCAAACAATCCTTGTTTCCTCCTTATTGTATGGGGCATGGAGAGTTCTTTGAGTATAATATGTTAAAAACTGTTGGAGGGTTTCCTAAAGATGGTGTGGCGGATGGAATTCAGATTGGGTTTTTGTTATCCTTAAAAGGAATTATGATTAACCCAATTCCTTTTGATGATTATTGTGAGTCTCCGGAGTCACTTTCAGTAATTTATAGGCAACATACTTTTTGGCTTTTTGGAAATATTGAGTTTTTTAAGATTCTTTCACAAAATGGTAGGGGCATAATTAAATTCATTCAAGCTTTATTTCATTTGTTTCTTTCAATTAAATGGGCTTTAAGACCTTTCTTTTATTTATTTACATTAACATTGACAATATACACAAATCTTACTTTGGTCACAGTATCATTATTATTTGTTCCTTTTGTTTACTATCTAACAAGTTATTATTTGCTTTCAAAATTTGTAAATAAGGATGCTGATTTTGAGATTGTTAAGTTAAAATATTTTGGAGTAGAAGTTATTTTGGGGGTGTTTTTCAAATCCTTTGGGGCAATAAATGGGTTTATTAAAATATTAAAGAAGGGATTATTTGGAACGGAACCAGTTTTTAAAAAGATTGAGAGATAAAAAAAGATTTGTTTGAATTACAATTAGTTAAAGGTGATTTGGTTGGATGAAAAATGGTTAGAAAAGTTTTTTGCTGAAAAAGATTTGTGGCCTAATAGAACTGGACAAGGACCAGTTAGCGCTGGACCTCCAATGTTTGGTGGGAGATTTGTTTATAATCAAAAAGAAGATATTGACACAAAGAATCTTGGATTGGGGTGGATATATTATTCTGTTGCAAGATTATACAAACCAAAAACCGCTTTGATTATTGGTTCAGGCAGAGGCTTTACTCCTCTTCTTTTAGCAAAAGGGATAAAGGATAACAATAATGGAGGCATTTTACATTTTATTGATCCTTCTCTTGATGATGATTTTTGGAAAGATGCAAATAAAAATAGAAAATGGTTTGCGAAATTTGGTTTAGATAAAGTAATTATTCATTATCTAAAAACAACTCAAGAATTTGTTAAAACTCAAGATTACAAGAAGCTTGACAATATTGAATTACTTTTTATTGATGCTAGTCATTTTTATGAATTTGTTAAATTTGACTTTGATGCATTTGAAAAAAAAGTTGCAAGCGGGGGGATAATATTATTCCACGACTCAATTAGCAGGTCAAAAAATCCTCAATGGAGTGGAGCAAGAAAAGCATTATTTGATATATTAAAGAAAAAGGATTATCAATCATTTGATTTTAAGTTTGGGGCAGGGTTAACTCTTGTTCAGAAAAAGTTTTTTGAGCAAGAGCCCGCTTATATTGAAAAATTAGAAAAAGAATGGAGAGGTAATCCAAAAGAGTTTTAGTAAGTGGTTATAAAATTATTAAGGGCGGTTTGATGAAAGAATTATTTGCACAAATTAATAATAGTATGAAAGAAAATCTTTCAAAGCTAGTTGATTCAAAGGAATGGAATGTTTATCGTGGAAAATATGTAAATGCAGTAGAGGAAGAGTGCGGTAAAATTCTTGGTGCGATGGTTCTTACAACAAATTCAGGTTCTTCTTCACTTGAATTATGCCTAAGAACACTTGAAATAAATGAGGGGGATGAAGTAATAATTCCCAGTTTTACTTTTGTAGCCACTGCTCAAGCAATTATGAGTGTTGGGGCGACTCCAGTACTGTGCAGAACTGATCCTGACACATTTAATCTTTCTTACGCGGATGTTGAGAAGAAAATTAATAAAAAAACAAAAGCAATAATCTTTGTTCATCTTTTTGGAAACCCTTCAGGAGTAGAAGAAATATCAAAGATTTGCAAGAAAAATAAGATTTATTTGGTGGAGGATTGTGCACAAGGGTTTGGTGCAAAGATAGGGGGGAAATCAGTTGGGACTTTTGGGGATTGTGCCGCTTTTAGTTTTAATTCTTGTAAACATCTGAGTTGTGGTGATGGGGGGGCTTTTGTTACAACAAGTAAAGCTCTTTACCTAAAATGTAAAGGAATAAGACATGCTGGATTATTACAAAATAAAAAAGGAGAATATGTTGCTGAATTGGTGGGTGGGAAAAATTTAATGACTGAGTTTCAAGCAGCAGTTTTGCTTCCGCAACTCGAAAAATGGAATGAACTTTTTAATGAAAGAGAAAAAGTTGGTTCAATCATAAGGAATAAGTTAATTCATGAAAAATATTGTGTTCAAAAATCTGTTTCTGGGGCAGTTCATTCTTATCAGCGAATTGTTTTTTTAGCCAAGAATAAAAGGTACGCTCAAAAATTGTTTGTTAAAAATAAGTTTTTGGAAAAGATCTATGAACGGCCTCTTTGTCTTGAGCCAATAATAATAAAGAAAGCAAAGATTGATTCAGAAACAAAAAAAGAAGCAATTGATTTTTGGGAAAGACATTTGGGTATTACTCTTCAGCCGTTTACTGATTATTTAACGTTTGCAGAAAATTTTAAGGTTGAGAAATAATGTCTAGAAAAATAGCTTTTATTAGATTACTTACTACTTGTAATGCGCATTGTCAAATGTGTTCGGTTTGGAAAAGAAAAAAAGAAGAATTATCATTAAAGAAACTTTTTTCTATGCTTAAAACATTAAAAAAAAATGGGTTTAACAGAGTTATATTTACTGGGGGCGAACCAACTCTTTATTCGAAATTTAAAGAATTAAATAAGTTTTTGGAAAAAGAAAAAATTGATTTTGGATTAATATCTAATGCCTCAAAAATAAATGAAAAATCATGGAAAAAGCTGTTCCCATACAAAAACCCCACAGGACTTATTCTTTCTCTTGATTCAGTAGATGGAAAGTATCACGAGTCAATGAGGGGTATTGAAAAATTATCTAAAAAAGTGTTTTCTGCGGTTAATGTTGCCACAAAAGAAGGAGTGTTTATTTCAATTAATACGGTTATCACAAAAAAAAATTATAAATTTCTTTTTGATTTTTTGGAATATCCATTTTTTAGAGCTGTTGGAGAGTGGCATTGGATTCCAGTTAAGTTTAATGATGAGTTTGCGCTTAATGAAAAAGAATGGGTTGAACTTAAAGAAATTTATAGTAAAATCAAACAAAAAATCTCTGAATCTAATTTTAAAGTAAAGTTAATTACTACTTTTGATTTTGAAGAGAACACAAAGTCATTTAGTTTGCTTGAAAAACAAGATTTTACTTCAAATTATTATTCGTGTAACAATTGTTCCATTGCAAAGAAAATGGTTTTTATTGAAATGAATGGGAATGTATTTAGATGCAATTCTTTTGATGATTCTTTGCAAAAAGATGTTCTTTTTGGAAACTTAAATGAAACTGATTTGAATTCAATAATTAGTTCGACTGAGAATAAATTAATATTAAAGAGCCCAAAGTGTATGAATTGTGATCCGAGAAATCAAATGTTTAACAAGAGAGGTGTTTGGATTGAATGTTGGTCTGATTGATATTCCTTGTGTTCCTTTTGCTCTTCCAAAAGAATTTGAGATTTTAAATAGGAAAAAGTGTGAACTTGAAAATAGGATTGCTGAGAATGAATTTGGTTTTTCTCTTGAGAGATATACTAAAAAAAATTATTCTATTGGGTTGTTAACAATTGCGCCTTATTTACAAAATAATGGGTGTCGGGTAGAGTATTGTAATTATGAAAATAAAAAAAGAATCAAAGAGATTGCAAAGAATTGTTCAATTATTGGAATTTCTTCAATGTCGCCTTTTTTGAGTATTGTTCTTAGGATTGCAAAAGAGATTAAGAAATTGAATCCTTCTGCAATTGTTGTTGCTGGCGGACCGGGCCCAACAAATGAACCGGATCGATATTTATCAACTGGGGATGTTAATGTTGCTGTTATTGGGGAGGGGGAAAAAACTTTGCTTGAGATTACAAAAAGCGGTGGTGATTTTGCAAAGATTAATGGGGTTGCATTTAAGAAAAATGGGGAATTAAAAATTACTCCTCCAGTAAAATATTTTGAAGGAAACAAGATTCCTTCGCCAGATTATTCTTTTTTGCCAGGCAACCTAAATGATTATTCAATTAATGTGACAACAATGAGGGGTTGTCCTTACAATTGTTCTTTTTGTGCAAAATTTCAAGGGCCAGTTAGGTTTAGACCAATAAGTTCAGTTATTGAAGAACTTGATTTTTTGAATTCAAAATTAGATTCTTCTACTGTAATACAAATATCAGACAATATTATTTCAATTAACAAAATTAGGTTTTTGAAATTAATGAGTGAAATTTCAAAAAGAAAGTATCACTTGGTTTTTGGTTGTGATCTTAGAGCAAATCATGTTGATGTTGATATTGCAAAAGCACTTGATTCTGCAAATTTTAAGAGAATAAACATTGGGGTGGAGGATTGTTGTGATTCTGTGCTTAAAACTAATAATAAGGGCCTTACTTTTAAACAGATTAAATCAGCAATCAAAATTTTAAAAGAAAATACTAACTCCATTATCTCTGCTTATTGGATGATTGCTTTGCCTGGAACAACAAACCTTACCATTAAAAAAAATCTTGATGTGATAAAATCAATGTTAGAAAAAAAAGAATTGGATTTTATTGTTCCAAGTTTGCTAAAACCTTATCCTGGAAATGAAATAAGTAGGAACCCAAAAAAATTTGGTATTAAACTTAAAAATACTTGGCTTGTTTGGCTTAATAATTATTATAAGCCAATGTGGGAATCAAATTTTTTTAATCAAAGAAGATTAGTAAAATTAAATAAATTATATCTTAGAACTATTGTGGAAACTTATTCAAAGAGAGCGCCAAAGAAAGGGAATTCAAAAATTTCTTTCAAAAACAAGGTTAGTATCTAGTTGAATTGTTTTTTTAAAAAACAGATATTATATTTCGTCACTTGTTCCTTTTTTAGAAAAGGTTATAAGCTCCTTTATGCTTAACTTGTTGTGGTTTTATGGGTTTAGGAGAAGAGGGCCCTAGTAAGGGAATAGTTTTTTTTGTAATAGTTTTACTTCTTGCGGTTCTTTTGATTGGGTATGTTAGAATAGATCAATCTGGTTTACCTTCAGTTGGATCTGATGCTAACTTTTCTTTACCAAATTTTTCTATTGGGTTAGATACAAATGGGTTTGTTCCTGAACAAAATTTGTTTTCAGTAAAAGAAGTTGAGGTTTATTTTTGTCCAAAGGATGATTGTGCCAATAAATTAGTTAAGCGGATTGATTCGGCAAGTAAGAGTCTTTATATTGCGATTTATTCCTTTACTCAAGATGATATTGCTGATGCGGTTTTGAGAGCAAAAAAAAGAGGGGTTGATGTTAGAGTTATTTTTGATTATGATCAAAGCACAAACAAGAGTAGTGATGATGAGAAATTAATTGATGCGGGAGTAATTGTAGCGAGAAAAAGTGGTTCTGGGTATATGCATAATAAGTTCACAATAATTGATGGGAATGTTGTTGCGACTGGTTCATTTAATTATTCCCAGAATGCAGACACTAAAAATGATGAGAATTTGGTGTTTATTATGAGCGAAGAGGTTGCACAAAAGTTTAAATTAGATTTTGACTCTATATTTATATCATCAGAGAGAGCATAATTGGTGAGCCGCTCAATTTGTTGGACAATTAATGTTATTTGGATTTGATAAGTATGGTTAAGGTAGAAGATTATTCAAAATGCCCTCCTGTTTATTCTCCTGCTGAGGATTCTTGGCTTCTTGAGGAGTGCATTTCAAAAGAAGATTTGAAATCAATGAAATGTCTTGATTTTGGGTGCGGGGAAGGAATTCAAAGTATTGCAATGTTTAAAGCTGGGGCAAAAAGTGTTTTGGCTGTCGATATTAATAGAAAAGCGCTACAGGTTTCTTTAGAAAAAGTTGGGGAGTATTTGCAAAAGAAAAGAAAAATTGAACCAAAGAACATTGAAGATATTTTTAGTACTCGAGAAAGTGATTTGTTTTCAAAAGTTAATGAAAAATTTAATTTTATTGCTTTTAATTCTCCTTATGTGCCTTCAGAAAAAATTAAATGGAAGGATCTTGAGGGAGGAGAAAATGGTAGAGTGGTTATAGATGAATTTATTGCAGAAGTGCCCTCACATCTACCTGTTGGGGGAGTTTTGCTCTTGTTAGTTTCGACATTGAATAACATTGAGTCAGTTACAAAGAAATTAACTGATAGTGGTTTTGGTGTTAAAGTTGTTGGAAAGAAAAAATTGTTTTTTGAAGAATTGCAGGTATTAAGAGCAGTTAAGAATTAAGGATAAGTTAAATAACTTTTTAATGGAGAGTTAGTTATGTCAACTAATGCTGGACTTGAATATGGGCTTGCTCAAAAAAAGTATGATGCTGCAAAAACTCCTGAAGAGAAATTAGCTGCATTACTTGAAATGCAAACTCACATGCCAAAGCATAAGGGTGCTGAAAAGCTTCGTGCAGATTTGAATAGGAAAGTTTCTGAACTTAAGAGTGAGCTTGAGCGGCAAAAAGCGGGTTCTGCAAAAAAGGGTTCTGGATCTCCTTCAATGTATGTAAAAAAAGATGGGACTGGTCAAATTGTAATTGTGGGGCTACCAAATTCAGGAAAATCTTGGTTGTTAAACAAAATTGTTGGAAAAAAAATTGCTGAGGAAACTCCTTATCCTTTTGCAACAACCGAGCCTGTTCCTGCAATGTTTGAATATGATGGAGCTCTAGTTCAACTTGTTGAATTGCCTGCATTAATTGAGGGTTCAAGTGATGGTAAAGCACAGGGCAGAGAAATAATTGGGGTAATTAGAAATGCTGATGCAGTTCTTTTCACAGTTAACTCTGAAGAACAAAAAAGAGTTTTACTTAATGAAATGGAAAAATCTTATGTTTATATTAATAGAACAAGGCCTCCAATTGTAGTTAAAGGTTCTTCTTTTCCAGGAGTTCAAATTTCTGGAAAAGAGTTCTTAAAATTTGCACCATTACAATTAGAGCTTTATTTAAAAAATTCTGGGCATATTAACTGTCAAGTACTTATTTCAGGCCCAATTAATTCTTTAAGTGAAGTTGCAGAAGCGATGAATGAAAAAATAAATTATAAAAGAGCTGTTTTTGTGAATCCTTATGAAGTTAATGACCATGCGTTAGTGGATTTAAAAGATCAATTGTTTTTGCTTCTTGATAAGATTCTTGTTTTTACAAAAAAACCTGGTGAAGAAGCTGATCTTAATGATCCAATTGCATTATCACGAGATTCAACTGTTGGAGAATTAGCAAAGATTCTTCATAAAGATTTTGCTAAAAATTTAAAGTTTGCAAAAGTTTGGGGTTCAACAAAATTTGCTGGGCAGAGAGTCGGTCCTGATTATATGCTGAAAAATAAAGATGTTGTTGAAATTGCAATATAATATTGGGT
>CAZIEL010000022.1:0-10064 GCA_964538165.1 uncultured archaeon
ACTCTTTCTCACAAATCTCAACAAGAACTTTTAACTGCGATGCAAGAAAAAAAATATGCAATTACTGGTCAAAGTGAAAATTCTTCTGGTGCAATGACTCGTACAGAACCAGTTCCTTGTGATTTTGTTTTAGTTGCTGCAGGAAATTATGATGATTTAAGAAAAGTTCACCCGGCTTTAAGGAGTAGAATTAGGGGTTATGGTTATGAGTGTTATATGAATGTGGATATGCCTGATAATGCAGAGAATAGATTAAAGATTGCACAGTTTGTTGCACAAGAAGTTGTTAAGGATGGAAAAATTTCTCACTTTGCTAGAGATGCTGTTGAAGAAATTGTTTTTGAAGCAAGAAGAAGATCTGAACATAAAGGAAAATTAACTTTAAAGTTAAGAGACCTTGGTGGGCTTGTTCGTGCTAGTGGAGATGTTGCTAAAGAAAAGGGTCATAAGTGGGTAACAAGACAAGATGTGTTTGAAGCAAAGCTTTCTGCTAGAACTCTTGAGAACCAAATGGTTGACAAGATGATTGAGACAAAAAAAGATTATGATGTTTATTTAACTAAAGGAAAAGTTGTTGGCAGAGTAAATGGGTTAGCAGTTTTTGGGGATGGTAGTGCAGGAAGTATTATTCCAATTGAGGCGGCTGTTACTCCTCCAAGTAGTAAGAATGAAAGTAAAGTTATTGCTACCGGGAAATTAGGGGAAATTGCAAAAGAAGCCGTTCAAAATGTTTCAGTGATTTTTAAAAAGATTAATGGAAAAGATTTTTTGAAAGATATTCATATTCAATTCCTTCAAACTTATGATGGAGTGGAGGGGGATTCAGCTAGTGTTTCAATTGCAACCGCAGTAATTTCTGCTTCGGAATCTTTAGCAGTAAGACAAGATATTGCAATGACTGGTTCTCTTTCAGTAAGAGGGGAAGTTCTTCCTGTGGGGGGAGTTTCTTCAAAGATTAGTGCAGCAATTAAAGCAGGATTTAAAGAAATAGTTGTGCCAAAAAGTAATGTTGGTGATATTGTTGTTTCAAAAGAAGAGTTAGCAAAAGTAAGAATAATTCCTGTTTCTAATTTAGTTCAAGTTTTAGAAGTTGCTTTGGATAATAGTTCTGAAAAGAAAATTTTCTTAAAAGAACTAAGTAAAGCGATTTACTCAAAAAAAGATTCTCAACAGCAATCTTCTGTTGTTCTAGAACCTGTTTTTACAAAAGAGTTTTAGGTTTCATTTAATCTTTACTTTTATGGTTGATGAGTTAGTTGACGTTCTTGATCCAATCTCTGGCGAGCCAACAGGCAAATCAGTAATGAAGTACGTTGCGCACACAAAAGGTATTTGGCATCCTGCAGTTCATGTTTGGATTTATAATTCAAAGGGAGAAGTTCTTCTTCAACATAGAGCAAAATCCAAAAAACTTTTTCCTGATAAGTGGGACATTAGTGTTGGGGGCCATGTGGGATTTGGCGAATCAATTGAGGATGTTGCCGTTCGTGAAGTGGGGGAAGAGATTGGGTTAGTCATTTCTAAAAAAGATTTAGAAAAAGTTTTTTCTTTTAAGTGGCACGTTTATGCGAATGATGGGATGGAAAATAATGAATTTGTCACAGTTTTTCTTCTAAAATATGATGGCTCGGTGGATAGTTTGATTTTACAAAAAGAAGAAGTTGATGGGGCAAAGTTTTTTGATATCGGATTTTTGGAAAAAGATATTGTCAATAATGATGCTTATTTGCTTGGGAAAAACTTTTCTGTTAGTAGGGTTTTTGATTTAATTAAAAAAAAGTTAGGTTAGTTATTTTGTTGATTCAAAATCCACACATATTCTTTTGTTCCTTACTTTTCCAATAAATTCTGCTGCAATATTATGAATTGGGTGGTGTTGGTATTTTTCAAGATCTTCTTTTGTTTCAAATTCACTAATTAGTACAACTTCGTAATCTTCTATTCCTTGTCTGTATGATATTCCAACTTCAATTTTTTTGATTTGAGGTACTTTTCCATAAAGTGATTCAAGTTTTTCCTTGATTAGTTCTGCATTTTTTTCTTTGGTATTTCCTTCTGCATTTTCTTTTAAGGTCCACATTACAATATGTTTTATCATCCTAATTGCCCCCTATTTTTCCACGCTTTTTTTTCTTCTTTGTATTGTTCATAACTAATTGGTTTTGGTTCGATTATTTTTATTTTTCCAATATCTAGTCCTTCCTTTCTGTATTTATCAACTTTAGTGAGTGTTCCATAAAATGGATCAGCTTCGTATAGTACTCCATTTCTTTCAAATATGACTATTGAGTGTGGTGTTCCTATGGAGAGTTGAAATCTTGCGATTCTTGGATTTAGTTTTATCTCTGGGTGTTTTGTTTCTAGTTCTTTTAGTGCTTCATATACTACTAGTGATTGTTGGTGGCAACCCCAAATAGCTTTTCCATTTTTTCCGCCAACAATTATTCTTTCCCTGTTAGCCATTTCTTCTGCGGTTCTTGCTCCATAGGTTTTTCTAACAAAAAGGTTATTTCTTAATTGGTTTTTTTGGGTTCCTTTATCTAGGTCCACTACTTTAACCATTTGTTCAACTTGTTTGAGTAATCTTTTTATCCCAAGCAGGGTTGGTCTTCTGTGTTGAATAAGTTTTTGTATTCCTGCCCTTCCTTTTAGTTTTCTTCCAATAATTCTTTTTTGTTGCATAATTAAAACCAAAAAGATTTTTTTAAGCAGTTACTATTATTCTTCCTTGTACTAGTTTGAATTGATTCAATTTCTTTTCTATTTTTTTTCCTGTCTTTTTATTTATGTCAGGTTCTTGAATTACAATTAGCTGTTTTGATTTGTTTGTTTCAACAACTTTTCCAAGATAATTTCCTGATTCATCAATTGCATTTAATCCAACTAATAGTTTTGTTATTCTTTCTCTCACATCAAACACTTTTGCTATTCTCATTGCTAATATTAGAACAATAAAACTAATCATTATGTTTGCAGGTAGCCAAGTTAGTTCTGCTTGTCTAAGAAATACAAGTGTTCCTGCATCAATTATTGCCCAAACACAAAGGATTGAAATTGCTTGTATGATGTAATTGCCAATCGAATATGCTTTTTTATCATAAAATGCGTCTGTTGCTCTTCCTGCAATAAGTACTATTATAGAGGAAGCAAATATTGGGTACGCAACTCTTAGTGCGGATGCTAAATCAATTGTTATATCAATAAAATCTGATGATAATAATTGTTGGTAGAGTATCCAAAGAGCAACTACTGGTAGTAGTAGTGCGGCAACGTACATCACAAAACTGATTCTTTGTTTTGAAAGGCTTTCTCTTACAACTCTAAAGAATTCAATAATCAAATCTTCTATTCCAAATCCTTTTAGTAGCAAGTATATCCCTGCAACGAGTGCAATTACTTGAAACGATGCTGTTCCTAAAACGAAATATATTACTAAGATTAGTCCTGGGATTCCTAAAAATAATCTTGCAATTCCGGGGTCTCGTAGTGCTTCTTTTATTGTATAAAATGTTGATTCAACTGCTTCTGCTTGTTTTATTATTACTCTCTCTGTTGAGAGTATTTTTGCTCTTGCTTGGAGTAAGGGTAATACTTGTGCGTCTTCTGCTCCATCTGTAACCAAAATCCATCCATCAATCAAATAATCAATTTGTAATTTGTCTAATTGTTTATTTATTTCGCAATCTGCCTTTAATCCAGTTTTTCCTTCTCCTGTTAATGTAACAATTTCTGCATTTTTGTAAATTTTTGAAGCTTCTTCTAGTTTTTTTATTGCTGCAAACATTGTGTTCGCATCACTTTCGCTTGGGTCTGATAAAATTAGTTTCTTTGCTGCTTCAAGGTTATTTTCTCGCCCAATTACTGGCCCATTTATTTTTGCTTTTCTTCCTAAATCATTGTCGCGGTCAATGCATATAACAAAAACCTTTTTTTTCAAAGCAATTCCTTCTAGTAGTATATATAAATAAGCTAAGTGCTTAATCTTATATATAAGTCCTTTGTTTAGTTATTTAGTTAATTGGTGGTTTCTTGGCAGCACAAAAATTCAAGTATGTAGTGTTCTTTGTACTACTTGCCGCAATTGCTTTTTTTGCATATTTGTTAGTTCTAAATCAAGATTTTGTTATTCAAAACCTCGCATTTATTTTGGTTTTGGCTTTTTTTGCTTGGATTGTTTACAAATATGATTTTATTTTACAACTTAAGGATTATGAGCGGGCAGTAATTTATAGGTTTGGTAAGGTTCATCATGTTGGTGGACCTGGGTGGGCTCTTGTTTGGCCAATTCTTGAAACTATTGATAGAGTTGATTTGCGTGTTAAAACGCTTGATGTTCCAAAGCAGCATGTTGTAACAAGGGATGGTGTTGAAGTTACAATTGATGCTATTGTTTATTTAAAAGTAAAAAAGGACAGTCAAAGTGTTGTTAATTCTGTTATTGAGGTTGAAGATTATGCAAAAGCTTCTCAATTATTTATTGTGTCTTCTCTTCGTGATGTTGTTGGGTCGATGATGTTAAATGATGTTATTTCTAATATTGAAGTTATTAATGCAAAAATAAAAGAAAATTTAGAACAGATTTCAAAGAATTGGGGTATTGTTGTTGAATCAATTGAAATTAGTGATGTTGCTATTCCTGACACTGTGCTTAATGCAATGCATGATGAAAAGGCAGCCATTCAACAAAAGTTGGCTAGAATGGAAAGGGCTTTGGCTCACAAAGCTGAAATTGAGGCCGTTAAAGAAGCTGCGTCTAATTTGGATGATAGAGCGCTTGCATATTATTACATTAAAGCAATTGAAAATATGTCTAATAGCAAAGGAAGCAAAGTTTTCTTTCCTTCAGAGTTCACTAAATTAGCTGCGTCTTTTTCAAATTCTGCTGATAGTAAAACAAAGGATAAAAATTCAAGTAAAAGTATTTTAGATTACAAAAATGTGTTAAAAGAATATATTGACAAATCAGTTGAGAAAGCAAAAGAATCTGATGATAAGAAAAATAAAAAAGGAAAGAAAAAATAACTTGTTTTTGTTGATTTAATGATTTCACAAAAGTTAGCTATTATTTTTGTAATTTTAGTTATACTAATTAGTGTTATTTATTTTTTCTCTCTTGGGGAGGAAATAAAAAAGAGTTTTGAAATGGAGAATTTGAATGCCGAACCAACAGTGCTTGATCCTGAGGGGGATAAGTATAGTTCTATTCCTGCTTTTGCAATGGAAATTATTTATTTGACTGAACAATCAAGGCGCTCTGATAAAAATTCTCCTTTGGTTACTGAAGAAATTAAATTTGATTTGAATAATTGTTTAGTTCACTTTGAGAATTGTGTTGATTTAGTGGACCTTAATTCTAGCGGAAAAGATATTTGCAGGGGGGCAATTACTTCTTCAAAATTATTAGCAAAGAAAGTTAGGTCTGAAAATAGTGTTGTTGTTGGGTTTAATCAATTTTTCTTTGGTTTAGGGAACATGGGGTTTTTTGACAACTATTCTAAAGTGATTAATTGTCTTAGTGAAATAGAAAAAATTAAATCGAAGTATCCTTCAGAAGAAGGGCAGTAATAATTAAAGAAGAAATGAATTCATTTCTTCAAAAAGAATTTTATTAAACAGTTCACTTTAATTTGTCAACTTCTTTTTTGAAGTCAGCTAGTTCTTCTTTTGCTGATTTGATTGCTTCTTCAACTATTTTTTTTGGGTTTTTTCCATCAGTTTTTACTATAAATTTTGCTTTTTTATCTAATGGATGATCTAATTTGTATGCACAAAATTCCACTCCGCTCATTGCAACTATTTTTTCTTTTAAATAATTTGGTAGAGTGTATCTTTCTCCTTCGATATAGAATTCAAGGGTGTTTTTTTCATTTTGTACTATAGTTAGCTTCATTTTCCTCAACCTCACAAATTTTTTTATTGCTAAAAATTATAAACGTTCCATTTTGAGTTAAAATCTTCTATTTGTGTTGTAATGTGGGCGATTATCTCTATTGAACCCGCCTTGTCCATGCCCAAATGTTCTTTCTGTGCCTTCTGAACTAAAGTTTCTATCTCTATTTCCAAAGTTTCTTCCTTCTCTATGTCCTCTGTCAAATCCGCCTTCGCGTGGACCTCTATTAAATCCGCTTCTGTCTCCACCAAATCGCTGTCTGTCTCTTCCGCCAAATCCGCCGTTTCTTGGTCTAAACCCGCCTTCTCTATGTCCTCTGTCAAATCCGCCTTCGCGTGGTCTAAATTCTCTTGGTTTTTGTTCTATTTCAAACCATTTTCTGTCTTCAACGTTTCCACAGTTTAGGCACATCATTTTTCCGCCAGAAAAAGTTAATTCTTTTCTGCAGTTTGAACAAAATGCGTGTGTTACTCCAAGTCCAGTTTCATTAGTAGCTATATCAATTGCAAGAGGAGTACTCATTACTACTTTTGCTCGTATTATGTCTCCTATTTTCATTGTCTTTTTTAATTCAGAAATGTATTCTGTTGAAACATTTCTTACTGGTAATTGGGCTGTTTTTACTCCAGTTATTCTTTTTCCGCCTTCTGCAGCTAATAGTTCAACAACAACAGTGGATTCTTTCACTAAAGTGATTTGTCCAAGTACAATGTCGCCTTGTTTTATTTCTTGAACGCTTTTTCCTCTAACTTTTACTTCTTTATTAGTATCATCAAATTCTACAACACCCATTGTTTTTGAGCGTATCATCCCTTTTTGAGCGAAAGTATTAGTTCCTGCCGCGTATTCTTCTTCAGTAGTTAGCTCTTCACCAGGTAATACTATTTTTTGTTTTGCATTCATTTTGCCACCAGTAAGTATTTAATACACGAAAACGTCTATTATGAATTAAGGTTTTGAAAGACTTTATAAATTAAGTGGTTTAATGGTTCTTGAATCAATTATTGGGGAGAAAAACATACAAAAACACCCTGTTTTCATTTTGTTCCTAACTATATTGATTTGTATTGGGAGTATTGTTTTTGCTAATCTTCTTTTCCCCAAATATGCTTCAGTTCTCTCAGTTGCGTTTATAACAATTGGTTTGGCCCCTCTTGTTTTCAATGTGCTTTCAAAAGAAGAAGCTGACGAAGTTCTTTCTAAGAGAAGTTGTACTACTTTTTTGCTTCGCCACTTTAACATAATAATGATTTATGTTTGGATTTTTGTTGGAATTATAATTGCTTATGCTTTGTTTTATTCTCTTTCTGCTCCCATCGAAAGAACTTCTCTGTTTAATGAACAGATTTCTGCTTTTTGTGCAATTTCAGGGGATTGTAAAGATGGGGTACCTTATTCAATTTCAGGCAAAGCAACCGCAATGGGTTTGTCTGCTTGTATGAGCGAAAATAGTTCGATTGAATCTTGTACTTTATTTATTTTTGAGAACAATGCAGGAGTTTTGCTCTTCACAATTTTATTGTCTTTGTTGTATGGAGTTGGAGCAATTTTTATTATTGCTTGGAATGCTTCAATTCTTGGAGTATTTTTTGGAGAAACATTCATTAATTTCTCTCATGTTAAGTGGATCGGGATGTTTCAAAGCATGTTAATTGGGCATGGGCCCCCAGAATTATTAGGCTATGTTTTTGGTGCGCTTGCTGGAGCAATTCTTTCTTCAATGGTTGCAAAAGGACAACTATTAACTCATGATGCTGAAGTAATTCTAAAAGATGTTTTCTTCCTTTCAGCTCTTGCTTTCTTTTCAGTTGGTTATGGTGCTGTAACTGAAGCGGTGGGTATAATGAAAATGGGTGAATTGTACTTTTTAATGGGGTTTTTGTATTTGTTTGTAATAATTGTTGCGCTATTTTTGTATAATTCAACAAGGCCTTCTCCAAAATTTTGTTTGTAATTAAAAAAAGATTACTCTTTTGCTAGGTTTATAAATTGTTTTTTCTTTTTCTTTCTCATGAGTAAGTTTTATAAAAAGCAAGAAAAGAAAGAAAATGTTTTTCTATCAAAAATTTCTTTTGTTTATTCTACAATAAAAGAAAAACTTTCTTTTCTAAAGTGGTTTGATCCTTTTACTTATGTTGATTTGTGGGTAATGCCAAAAGTAAAGAAAATAACAACTAATGAGTATGTTGAGATGTTTGTTAACATCTTTTTCGCATTATTGTTTGCGTGGGCGATTTACACTTTGCTTGGATTAATATTTCAAACCCAAACTCCCTTAGTAATTGTTTATTCTGCTTCTATGGAAAATACTTTTGCAAGAGGCGATGTAATGGCTTTATCAAAAGCAACTGAAGCGGATGATTTTGGAGAAGTTATATTCCTTAATAGGTCCATAAAAAATGTTCCATCCAGTCAATTTGTTTCTCCCGTTTTTGAGAACTCTAAATTAAAGGAACTTATTTTTAAAGAAAGTGATTCTTCTTCTATAACAGTTACTCCTAACACTCAAGGAAATGTTGTTGTGTACTCTGCTTATCCTTCTGGTCTTCCGATTATTCATCGAGCAATAGTGAAAATAGTTGCGAATGATGGGAATTTTATTTTGACAAAAGGCGACAATTCTTTTACAAACCCGACCTTTGATCAGGATTGTGGTAAAATTAATGATGCGTTTAATGTTTCTGACAAACCTTGCATAACTTTTTATCCTGTTTCGATTAGTGAACTTCACGGGAGAACATTTTTTGCAATTCCTAAAGTGGGTTGTGTTAAACTTTGGCTTGTAGATGACTTGATTTCTTTAATTACTGTTGGTTCTCTTCCAAGGGACTTTAAAGGGATTTGTTAGATTTTCACTTTAGCAATATTTTTATTCTAAAAAATCCTTATTATTGCATGGTTTTTGGGTTTAGTAATGAAATAATTGTTCAAGTTTCTTTTGGGGCAATAATATTAGCTTTGATAGTAATTGTTGCGGCAATTATAACGTTGTTTTTGCGTAGAAGAAAAACAATTGAAGAAAAACATGCAGATCATATTTTGAAGACTTTGAGTGCTCTTAAAGAAGGAAAAGAAATTCAAGTTAAATCTGGTTCAAAAAAAGATTTTGCCATTAATAAAGATGAAACTTCATTAAAACAAATGTTAATTAAAAAGTTTAAACCAAAGATTGAACAACAACTTAGCACAAAAATAAATGTTCTGGATTTTAATGCTAAAGATAACAAGTTTTTAGCTCTCGTTGAGATATCTGAAGTTAGGATACTTTTAACTCTAGATCCTTCGGGAAAGATATTGGATTATAAGAAAATTAAGGCTTCTAAGGAATAGGGCTAAATTTTAGTCCCTCACTCTATTTTTTAAACCTAATTGGCTTTTGTCTTACTAGGTTGTGAGTATGGAACTTGTTTTGAAGAGTGCGGATGTTTTTAAGAAAAGTATGGAAGCTATTGCTGTTTTAATTGATGAGGCAGAACTTGTTGTTTCTGATAAAGGGTTAGAACTAAAAGCAACTGATCCTTCTCAAATTTCAATGGTTGACTTTTCTATGCCAAAAAAAGCTTTTGAGAAGTTTGATGCAGTTGAAACTAGACTTGGACTTGATTTGGATTATTTAAACCAAGTGCTATCAAGAGCTCAAGCAAGTGATCAACTAGTGTTGTCTCTTGATGAAAAGAAGGCGTTTCTTTCAATTACTTTTAAGGGGACTGCAGAAAGATCTTTCCAAGTTCCACTAATTGATATTTCTTCAACAGATGTGCCAAATCCAAGAATTGAGTTTGATGCAGAATTAATTCTTGCCGCAAATTTCTTACAAAATGCTCTAAAGGATGCTGCTCTAATTAGTAGTCATGTTGTTTTGGGTTGTAATGAAGAAAAGTTTTATGTTAAAGCAAATTCTTCTAAAGGAAATTTAAATGAAGAAGTGAAGCAAAATAAAGATTCTTTGCCTGAACTTAGAGTTAAGAGAGAATGTAAGAGTATGTTTCCTCTTGATTATTTACAAGACATGCTTAAAGTTGCGTCAAGTGACACAAAAATTAATCTTTTCTTAAAAGCTAATGCTCCAGTTAGACTATCTTATTTGATTGGAGAAGCAGGGATTAGTTATTTTTTGGCTCCAAGAATAGAATCCCAATAAAAGTTTTTTCTGCAAGTAATTTTTGCTCAAGAG
>CAZIEL010000023.1:0-10048 GCA_964538165.1 uncultured archaeon
AAGTTAAAACGCGAGGCGGGTTTGAAAAAAGAATAATTCTTGATGAAATAATTGATAAGTAAGTGATTTTATGATTGATTTGTTTGGTTTTTTGATTCCTGAGAACTTATTTTTTTCAAGCAGTTTTATTGTGGTTTCAACTACACTCATTGGTTTTCTTATTTCTGTTTTAATTTACATTGAAGCGTTAAAAAAAGGTTTTAAGAGCAAACTTCATTTCATATTTTGGTCGATTGTAATTTTATTTGTCCCTTGGGGGTCAATAATTTACTATACTTTGTTTCATAACCAAAAAGAAAAGAATTCAAAACTAAATTAAACTTGTTTTTTTTTCTTACTCTTTTTTTTCTTCTTTGACAAAGTAGAGTAGTACTGCTGCAATTAGTGTTAATCCAAGGGATAAGATAAATGGGCTGGTTGGGCCTAAATTATCCCAAAGTATTCCTGCTACTACCGATGCTGGGAGTGCACATAGTCCCATAATCATTTGAAATCCACCCAAGGCACTTGCTCTAAATTTTTTAGGCGAGAGTTCGGATACTATTGTAGTTTGAATTGGTGCTAGTGCTGCGTGGTGTAATCCATAATAAACAAAAGTTAGCAGTATTGCCCACCATGCGTTTGAAAGAATAAAAGTTATGCAAGTTATTGCCCAAAAAAAGAGTGCGAGATACATTACTTTTTTTCTTCCTATTTTGTCAGAAAGTTTTCCAAAGTGCTGGGAGAATGCAGCTGCAAAAGCAATGTATATTAAATAAAGTACTGGAACAAAAGCGGTTGTGAATCCAGTTTTGTTTGCAAATACTAATAGAAAAGAGTAACTAAAAGAACCGAGTGCAAATATTGCGCTTAGTAATAAAAATAGTCTATAATTTTTATTCAAATTGTTTAAACTAATTCCTTTAAATAATTTTATCTTAGATTCTTTTTTTTCTTTAATAATAAAGTAAATCAAAATTACACTTAGTATTGAGGGGATGGCCGCAAGTGTAAAGAGTATTTGGTATCCAAAAAAATTGAAGAATAATATGCAAAAGATTATTCCAAACACTCCTCCTAATTTATCCATTCCTTTTAGTAGACCAAAATTATTTCCTCTATTTTTTTCTGTTGATTCATCCGCAACTATTGCGTCTCTTGGAGAATCTCTAATCTTTCCTGCTCTGTCAAGTATTCTAAAAGGAATTACCATTTGCCAAGTAGTAGTAATAGAATAACCAAGTCTTGATGTAGCTCCAAGTAAATAACCCATCCAAATGAATACTTTTCTTTTTCTTAGTCTATCGGAAGCATACCCACTTGCTGCTTGGGATAATGAAACAAGTGCATCTCCTAACCCATCAACAAATCCAAGAATTGACATATTGGCTCCAAGGACAGTAGTTAGAAATAAAGGCCAAATTGGGTAAATCATGTTTGTGCCCATATCGTTTAGAAGCGCTGCTAAAGCAAATGTTCGAACAGTTTTACTGTCTTCTTGTACTTTCTTTTGCATGAACAAAATAAGATTAGTTAATTAATAAAGCTATCTTGAATCTTTTAAACTGTTATTAGCTCATAGTCTGTGTTTCCAAATCCAGTGGTTTTTACATAATCCAATATATGATTTCCGCCAAAGGGTTTTTTGTTTATGGATTTTTCCAAAAGATCAAAGCAAGCTTTGTCTAATGCTACTGGATCGGTTGAAGCTAGGATTCCAATGTCGTTATAGATTGGTTTTTGTTTTTTATCCATGCAATCACATTCTTTTGTTATATTCAAAACATAATTTAGGTAAATTACTTTTTTTCCTTTTTGTGCAGCGTAAGCAAAGTCAGCAACTTTTTCAACAAATGTGTTTGGTAACGTGCTTATCCAATTTATTTTCATCGCATCATAAGGACAAACAGCAATGCATTTTGCACACCCAATGCATTTGTTATTATCCACGTGGGGCACAAGAGTATCTATGATACATGCATCTGCAGGACAATTTTTTGCACAGGTGTGGCATTTTTTACATTTCACTGGGTTTAGTAGTGGTTTTGCATTTGAGTGCATCGCAAGTTTTCCTCCTCTTGCTGCACAGCCCATTGCTAATTGTTTTAGTGCTCCCCCAAACCCCGCCATCATGTGTCCCTTAAAGTGAGCTATTAGTATTAATTGGGGGGAGGTTGCAATTACTTTTCCTATTTTGCATTTATTAAAGTGTTTTGATTTTATCTCACTAATATCTACTTCGATATAGTCTTCACCCATTTCTCCGTCCGCAATTATTATTGGTAAATTAGTGAATCCATGTTCTTTTGCAAGTTTTGTGTGGGACTTGCGAGTAGTTCTTTTTCCTTTATAAAGAACATTTGTTTCAGTATAAAATATATTGGGGGTTGTTTTTGTTCCAGTTAATTTTGATTCACTTTTTAAGTAAGAGATTATGTCCTCAAAGTTTTTTGGTTCAATGAATGTGTCGCAAACTTCTTCGCCAAAGTGAACTTTTATTGGGATGGATTTTGAAAAATCAAGTACGGCTTCTTTTTCTTGAATAAGTTGAAGTAATTTTTTTCCTGCTTGGTTTATTTCTTTGGTCTTTTGATATGAGTTGATTGGGGTAAAGTAAACTTTTGATGGGGTTTTCTCTTTTTCAGTCACTGTATCTATGAAATTCAAGGTTGCGCAGGTTTTTTATTCTATTTATTCTTGTTTTTTGTGTTGATTTAGTATGTATCCCGAAGATAGCCCACGAAAAAGAAAAAAGTTTGTTTTTCACAATTCTCCTAAAGAAAGGACTAAGCGCAATGTTGTTGGGATTATTGCTTTTGATGGGGAAAAATTCTTGCTTTTACATAGGGTCCTTAATTGGAAGGGATGGGAGTATCCGAAGGGAGGAATTGATTTGGGGGAGAATTTTGAGAAAACTATTGGTCGAGAACTTTTAGAAGAAACCGGTATACCAAAACATGAACTTGTTGGAAAAGTTGATGAGTATAATTTTTATGATAAGGTGCATAATAGGGATGTTTTTATGCAAAATTTTTTGGTTAGGGTCTCTAGTAATAATAAGATTAATTTTGATAATCAGGCTGTTGAGAATGGCAAGAGAATTATTGAACATGATGATTTCAAATGGTGTTTTCCTGCCGAAGCAGTTAAGTTACTTACTCATGATAATAGTAAGAAGAGTTTAAGAAAAGCAATTAAGCTGCTTGGAATTCAAGCAGAAAAGTAAGTTACAATTTGTTGGACATATGTTGTGGTTTTGAGGGTGGTTTGTTGTTTCCTTTTGGAAAAAAAGATGTAAAAGAAGAGGCGCATAATGATTCGGATGATGATTCAAATAGTGGTAAATATAACGAACCTTGTGCTCTTTGCGGTAAGGCTCCTACTGAAAAGCATTGGGCTGGGCAATATTTTCATAAGAAGTGCTTGCGAAAAATGAGAAAGGGTGCAAGAGGTATGCTATAATTTTTTTATTTGAATCCTAAAACTAAAAATCCATATTTTTCAACTTCTTCGTTTTTATTAAATTTCCATTCTTTTGTTTTACCTATCCAAGTAATTATTTTTTTTATTTCTCTTCCTGTGTATTCTTTTGTTTTTGGATTCCATTCACGAAGTAATAACGTATCTCCTTTATTGGCTATAAAATCAGCTATTCTCAATTCGTAGTTTTTTTCGCCCCTAAGAATTGCATCAAAATATTCTGGCCAACATTTTTTTTCAATTAGTGTCATTGAGTTCACTTGTGAGAAATTATTTCTTTTCTTAGTATTTCACTTAATACTTTTCCATCAATTTCTTTTAGGGTTTCTTCTTTTGTAATATCCCCCATTAATGGGCCAATTGCGCCCATTCCTTTGGCTTTAATGAGCGCAGAATTTTTTGAAACGATTTCTTTTATTTTTGCTTCTATTGTTTTTGTATCAATTTTAACTGCTGAATCTTTTTTTAACAGTATTTCTTCAATTGTTATTCCTTTGCTTAGTTGGATTACATTTTCTCCAAGACTGGACTTTGATATTTTATTTTTTGTTTCAAGTAAAATAAGTTCTTCAATACTTTTTAGCGAAACTTTTTCAATTGCAACTCCTTCTCGCTTTAATTCAGTCAGAGTTTGAAGTAATAATGTTGCAGCTACTTTTGGGTTTGCTCCTTTTTTCACTAATTCTTCAAAAAATCTGGCATAATTACTTAGTTTCATTTCTTCAATGTGGTTTGTGCTTAATCCTAGCTTTGAGTAATATTCTTCTCTTTCTTTTACACTTTTTGGTAAATTCTTTTCTATTTCTAAAATAAATTTTTTATCAATAATTCTGAAGGGAATATCAGTTTCAGGGTACATTCTTGCTTCGCTTGAGATTGGTCTTTGGTATTCGCTTGAACCATCTTCAAGCGCTCCGCGTGTTTCTGAAGGCACTTTTTCAAATGCAACAATAAATCTTGCAATTATTGCTTCGAATGCTTTTATCGCTTTTTCTTTGTCTGAAACAATTAATACAAAGTTATCATTTGCTTCGCAAGAGAGGGCTTTACAAACTAAATCTACTTCAGTTTGTGTTAATCCATAGTTTGGGAGTTCATCCCTATGTAAGAGTCCGCTTACTCCTGTTGCTTTTGCATACGCTGAGAGTTCACTTCCAAATCTTTTTGTTCCAACTTTTTGTCCCAAGAGTCCTTTTGCATCTTTTATTTTCATTCCAAAAGATGTCTTTCCTTTAATAAATTTGCATTCACTATTTTTGAATAATTCACTAACGTCTTTTGCTTCAGAGAATAAATTATTTTTATCTTGGACTTTTTTGAAGTGTTCATTTAGTTTCTTTTTTAATTCAATTAGGTCTAGTTGTCTTTCTGCTTCTTTTTCCACAACTGTTCCTATTAGTTCTAGTTCTTGGCATCCTTTTATTTCACATCTTGTTCCATCTGTGATTGATACGTTTACATCTTGTCTTATAGTTCCTTTTCCTCTTTTTGTTCGGCAAGTTAATCTAAGTAACTCTCCTATTTTTGCAGCGGTTGCAATTGCTTCTTTTGGTGTTTTTATGTCTGGGTCTGTTGCTAATTCAATTAGGGGTATTCCAAGTCTGTCAAGATTATAATATATTTTTCCTTCTTCTTTTTTTATTGGTCTTGCCGCATCTTCTTCAAGAACAATTGTTTGCACTCCAATTTTTTTTGCCTTATTTTCTTCTTTAAGATTTATTTCAAATGATCCGCCTAGTGCAATCATGGTCGTTCTTTGAAATGCGCTAGTGTTACTTCCATCAATAACAGTTTTTCGCATTGGAATAACTTTTGATAAAATATTTGAGTGACACAGCTTTGCTAATTCTAGTGTTGTTTTTAATGCTTCTTCATCCATTGGTTGGGGGGGTTCTTCATCAATTTCCACAAGAGATATATTTTCTTTTTTTCCTGAGTAAAAAAAGGTTTCATTTCTTTTGAATGCATCAAGAGCTGTTTTGTCATATTCTCCCAGTTCACTTGCGACTGGTCTGAGTTTTCTTTCAATAGTAAAATCAATTTCGTCAGTTAAAGTACTTGGGGTCCTAATAAATAACTTTCCTGTGTCAAGTTGTTGGTGTACTTCAAGTCCGGCTTTGAGCCCAATTTTAGTATAATCCATGTTTTGCACAATCATTTTAGATACAAAAAGAATTAAAAATGAAAATTTATGCTTTTGAATGTATTCTTTTTTACAGGCAATAGTGGTCAGTTTATATATTGTTTTTTCATGAACCTAATTGTATGGTTAAAGAAATTAACGTTGGTTTAATTGGTCTTGGCACAATTGGTTCGGGGGTTGTTGAGATTTTAAAAAATAACTCAAAGTTAATTGAAAATAGAACTGGGGTAAAGATCAATCTTGTTATGGTTTGTGATAAGTTTGAGAATAGAGCAAAACAATTTGGGGTGGATAAGATTTGGTGTTCTGATTACAAAGCGTTATTGAGGAATAAAAAGATTGATGTTGTTGTTGAACTAATTGGGGGTTATGAGCCTGCGCGTACAATTATAATGGATTCAATTAAGGCTAGAAAACATATTGTTACTGCAAATAAAGCCGTTCTTGCAAAATATGGTTATGAGATTTTTAAATCTGCGCAAAAAAACAAAGTTAATGTTTTATTTGAGGCTTCAGTTGGGGGGTGTATTCCTGTAATTAGAACTGTTGAAGAAAGTTATTCTTCGGATAATATTGAAAGTATTTATGGGATTTTGAATGGGACAACTAATTTTATTTTGACAAAAATGGGGGGGGGTTTAAGTTATGATTCTGCACTTAAGAAAGCCCAAGAACTTGGTTTTGCTGAGGCTAATCCGAGTTTTGATGTTGAAGGTAAGGATGCTGCACAAAAAATATTTTTGCTTGCTTCTCTTGCTTTTGATGCTAAGTTTTCTGAAGAAGCATTTACTTGCGGGATTGAAAAGATAACAAAATTGGATATGGATTATGCGAAAGAATTGGGTTATGTGATTAAGCTTCTTGCAATTGCAAAAAAAGAAAATTCTCATGTTGAATTAAGGGTTGGGCCTTCGCTTGTGCCCACAGAAAATTTATTTGCAAGTGTTAATAATGAAGTTAATGCTGTTCTTTTTAGTGGTAAACAAACAGGGAAGATATTTTTGTCAGGTAAAGGGGCGGGTAAGTTGCCAACAGCTACTGTTGTTGTCACTGATTTAATTGAACTTGCTTCAAGGACTAGGGTTGCGCAAAGATTTTTTGAAAAAGTTAAACTAAAACCATTTTCTGAAACTGTCTCAAAATATTTTATTCGATTTATGGTTGCAGATAAACCTGGGGTTCTTGCTTCCATAGCAAAGTGTTTTGGGGAGGAAGGGGTTTCTATTGCTGTTTGTGAACAAAAAGAAACTAATAAAGAGATTATTCCTCTAATTTTTATTACTCATGCTGCAAAACAAGGTCAAATTGATAATTCTCTAAAAAAGTGTTCTACTCTTTTTGGAGTAAAAGAATCTTTTATGCTTCGAATTGAGAATTTAGAGTAAAAAGATTATTGCTATTTTTTTAGCAATAACCATAATATCCACAAACACTTCCTCTTGAAATTGAGAATCCCCACCCGTTATTAGATGTGTAGAAGCTCATTCCTGAGTATGCTGCGGGAGTTGAATATACTACTGGTGTTACGTAAGTGTATGATGGGTAATATGTTGTTGGGTAGTAATAAGTTGGTGCCCTGTAGTAAGTTGTTGTATAATTATAAACTGGGTAACTGTATGCAGGCACATATGCCGGAGAAGGATAGTAAACTGATGGTGCGTAGTTGTCAGTATAGTAATATCTGTTAAATCCTGAATATGCGCTAACTCCGCTTGCAAGTAACACAAGGGTTACTAATCCAAATGCGATATATGATACTTTCATATGCTCACCTGACATATATGCTGCTTACCCTATTTATAAGACTTTCGTTAACGTGAATAAGTTAATATTGGTTTAATTAGGCTTTTATACTTCTTTTTCCCTTTTTTTATTTATGAAAAGAGTTTCTTTTGGAGTCAAGAAAAAAAGGGTGCATCCTTGGGATCCTCCAACTTTAAGGGAACAATTTGTACGTGTTTTAAAAGGCAAAACTGCTCATCCAAATGACGAGAGGGTGGGTAGAGAGCCTTTTTTAAAATCATTTTTACCAAAGAAAAAATAAAATTTGCTTTTAGATTCTTATTAAAAATAGTGATTGTTTTTTTTATTCTGTTTCAAAAGTATCTGTTCTAGTGAAGGGAGTAATTTCTCCGCGTAAGTTTTTTGATAGTAGTTCTTTTGCTTCTTTTGAAGTATGATTTCCAAGTAACCATGATAATTTCATTAGTGCTGTTTCGGGCAACATGTCTTCACAATAAATTGCTCCGGTTGAAGCAACTTTCCTTAAGTTTGTGTATACGCTTGGATTTACTCTTCCATTTAAACATTGAGAAGTTATTCCAACAACACAGCCGGTTTCAATGAGTTCTTTTATTGCTTTTATAAATGAGTCTTTTTCTCTAATTGGGGTGTGTCCAAGACCAGTTCCTTCAATTATTAATCCTTTATATTTTTCTTTTTTATAAAAATCAATTTCTTTTTCGCTAATCCAAGGGTGCATTTTTAATATTGATACTTTTTCTTCAAATTTATTTTTTAGTTCGAACTTTCCTTTTGTGTGTTCATATTCAGTTTTGTCTTTTATCCATTTTATTTCTTTTGTTCGATAATCTACAAGTGCTATTGGGGTGTCATTAATTGCTTTAAACGCATCTCTTTTTGAGGTGTGCATTTTTCTAACTTTTGTTCCTGAAATTATTGCACAATAATCATCATTACTTGAGTGGTGCATGCACACACAAACTCCTTTAAAATTTGTTTTTGTAATAAATGTTGCCGCACTAATTAAGTTCATTGCCGCATCGCTACTTCCTCTATCAGAACTTCTTTGTGCTCCAACAATTAAAATAGGGATTGGGCAATTTTCAAGTTCAAATGATAGTGCGGCTGCGCTGTATCCTAGCATATCAGTTCCGTGCCCAATGATAATTCCTTTTACCCCTTTTTTTATTTGTTCTTCTACTGTGTTTGAAATCTTTTGAAAATGTTCTTTTTGTAAATCTTCTGACATCATATTTGCAACAAAAACTGATTCGATATTAGCAATTTTTGGAAGTTCAGGGAACATTGTTACGAGATCTTCTATATTAAAAGATGCAATTACTCCTCCGACAGAATAATTTACTCTTGAGGCAATTGTTCCTCCTGTGTGAAGAATTGCAATTGTTGGTAGGGCTGGATTTTTTTTTATTTCAATTATCTTTGCTTTCCCAACAGATTTTGATTCTCCTGTCGCTTTAATATTTTTTATTTCATTAGTAATAAAACCTGCATTATATCCTGAACTAAGTTTTAACATTAATGTTTCATCATTGCTTGGAATTATTGTTCCAGTTACTTTAGTATCATAAAAATCAAATTCAACAAAATTGCCTTCTTTGAGTTTGTTTTTCTTATAAAATTCTTCTATGCTCATCTTATCAACTATGATTTAATATGGTAGGTTTTATATTATTGTTTTTTGTCTTTTTTTAGCAGGTTCCTTGGTAAGTTGATTTGTTACAAAAGGTTTCTTCTTTTGTTCTTACATAAAATTGTGCATCGAGTATTTTGTTGTTCCATGCCATTGCGCATTCATATGAATAGTTGCATCCAGTGCAATAATGGCTTTCTTCGTATTGTCCCGTTTCAGAGTTAAGGCTTGTATCCGTTCTTGTTTCATCAATAATGCATGCGGTGTTAGTGTTTTTATCAAACTCAACCGAACTTTTGTCTTGTCCCCCGTTTATTGATTCAAAAACAAATTCTGCTTTGTATCTTCCAGTATTTTTTGGACTCAAATTCCAAAATAAAGTGTATAACTCATTTGGTTGTATTATTTCTACGGTTTCAACATCTGAAATATAATCGGTTGGGAACCAATCAGATCCAGCTTTTTTGTATAAGTTCATTGTTGTTTTTCCTCCTGCCAATTGGGTTAATCCTGTGTTTTGGATGGATACTTTTATCTCAATTGATCCTGCTTCTTCACCAAGATATTCAACACTTTTGATTAATCCTTGCGGAGGGTTTGATCCAAAATAAACTTTGCAAGTCATCATATCATTTACACTTATACATCTAGTGTATGTAGCGACTTTTGCTGATTCTTTAAATCTAATAAAATTATAATCCCACGTAATATTGTCTTTACATTCTTGTCCTGTACTAATTTCTGATTGTCTTGGGCAGCAGATCAGAGGACTTATGCATTCAAAAGCGATTAGTACATCATTTTTGTTAAAATATTTCTCAAAAAAAGAAGGCATTAATATTTCTCCCGCTTGGTATTTTACATCATCTGCTTTTACTGCTTTTCCAAGCAAACTTTGAGATTGTGATTTTTGAATTGACAAACTAATAATATCTAAATTTGATGCTGGGGGCCAAAGCATTTGAAATACTGAATATAGGAGTACAACTAATACAAATGCGATTATGGAATATATTAACAAATCAAATACTTTCATTTAATCATCTCAGCAT
>CAZIEL010000024.1:0-9854 GCA_964538165.1 uncultured archaeon
GTTTTAGGTTAAAGGGTTTATATGTTTGAATCGTTTGCTAGAAGTTGGGAGATAACTAAAATTAGTTTTAATGTTTTATTGCAAGACAAAGAACTAGTTTTGTTTCCTTTGCTTGCCGGAGTTTTTTCTTTTATTTTTTTTATAGCAATGGTGTTTCCTTTTTTTGTTAGCGGTATTGTGTCAGCATTGTTTGGAGATGTTCTTGGAAGTGTTCTTGAAATTGTTGCGATTTTTGTTCTTTATTTAGGGTTAGCATTTATTGCAACTTTTTTTAACACTTGTGTTGTGTTTACTATTAAAAAAAGATTTGATGGGGGTAATGCAACATTTTTTGAGAGTTTAGGGTTTGCTCTTTCAAGAATTCATTTAATTCTTGCTTGGAGTATTGTTTCGGCTACAGTTGGGTTATTATTAAATATTTTAAGCAATGTTGCTGAGAAGTTGGGGCCAATTGGAAAAATATTGATGAGTATTTTTGTTTCTATTGTCGGGGGAGTTTGGGCAATAATAACTATTTTTGTTGTTCCTGCAATGGTTTATGATAATTTGGGCCCAATTGCCGCAATTAAAAGTTCAATTGAAACTTTAAAGAAAACTTGGGGAGAAAGTTTAATTAGACATTTTGGTTTGGGGCTTGTTCAAGGAGTGTTGTTTGTAGTGGGATTGTTGGTTTTTATTGGGTTGATTTTTGTTTCAATAATTACAATTCCCTTATTATTAGTGCCAGTATTTTTATTCTTTATTTTATATTGCATTGCAATAGCTTTACTTTTTGGGGCACTAAACACCATTTTTAATACTGCCTTATTTGTTTATGCAAAAACCGGTCAAGTTCCTAATGGATATTCTTCGGAAATAATGCAAAATGCGTTCAAAAAACAAGAACAAAAGAAGGGATTGTTTTAGTTTTTTCTTCTTTTTCTTTGATTATTTTTCTTATCGCAATTAATTTAAACTCAAAAAGCGTATTTTCTGAATGAAGAAAATTGTCTTTTTAGTTTTTCTTGCCTTATTAGTGTTGCCTTTTGCTCTTGCTGATTGTTCATTTAGTACAAAGGACGCTAAAGAATTTCATTTGTTTTTTAATGTTAGGTCGGATTTTATTTCGGATGTTGAAATGCGTTTTGTAGTTCCTTTTAGTCAAAGTTGTTTGCAAGAATTGGGGGTGGCAACAAATCCGTTTGAGTGTTCTGAGGCTCTTCTTCCGGCTAATGATGGTTTTTTTAGAAGTTTAGGCTTTTTTTCAAACAAATCAACTTGTTTTGGAACTTATTCTGATGGAGCATTAGCAATTGATTTTACTACTCAAACAGATATGTTAGCAAATCAACTCGCAAATAATAATGTAGAAATTACTTTTAGGGAATGGGCTGTTACTGATAGTAATGATGAAAGCTCTTTAAAAAATACTTTAACAATTAAAGTTCCACAAGGAGCAAAATTAACCGCTTTTTATCCAATGTCTGATCCTAAGGGGGTAGCTGATTACGCTAATGGGGTTGTTGTTTGGGATCCAATTCCTTCTTCAGCTAAAAAGCCGAGTGTAAAGTTTTCTTTACAAGATAATTCATGGATGTTTTTTGTGGGGATAGTTGTTTTGTTAATAATTATTGGGGGAATTGGTTTCTTCTTAATGAAAAGACAAAAATCAAATGCAATTATTGATCAAATTAAGGCATTGAAAGCAAAAACATTAATTTTGGAACAAGATTTTATGAAAGGAAAGATGGATGAAACCACTTATCGTAGGTTAATGGAACAGTATCAACTTCAAATGAATGATCTTAAGGCTCAACTTTCAAAAGCCAACGGAATTAAAGAAAAAATTCCTTTGGATAAATTAAAATTGTAATGATTCACATTTTTTTATTTTTTTCCTTCAATCTTTTCTTATTTTTTTATTAGTTTAATTTATTTTTTTCAAAAATATTTTTGCCCACACAAATTTGGACATATTTCTTAACTTTTTGTGCTTGTTTTGTTGTGTTTTCGTACCCCTTTTATCTTTTCTTGGACAGTTTTTTGTTTTCACAAACCACTTAAACCTTTTAGGGGTTGTTTTTCCTAAGTGGGGTATTTTTTGTAGTAAGCTTTTTAAATATCAAAAGAATTGTTATCAAAGAAAGTAAATTTATGTAAGTTTGAGGTGTTGCCTTTGCCTAAGTTCGTGATGAAAAGAGATGGTTCTAAAGCGTTGTTTGATGAAACTAAGATAGCTACTGCTATTTGGAAGGCAGTTAGTGTTGTTGGGGGCAATGATAGAGATAGGTCTGATGCTATTGCAAAATCAATTGTTGATCAGGTTAATGAAAAGTATGGTTCGGATGGTATTCCTAGTGTTGAAGAAATTCAAGATATGGCCGAAACTGCCTTAATTAAGGGGGGGCATGATAAAACTGCTAAAGCATATATTTTGTATAGACATCAAAGAGAATTATTGAGAAGAACAGAGGACATGGTGAACAATTTCGAAATTATTGATCAGTATATTTCTCAAGAGGATTGGAGGGTTAGAGAAAATTCCAATATGGCTTATTCTTTACAAGGAATGAATTTTAATATTGCTGGCAGAGTTGTTTCTAATTATTGGCTTGGGCGAGTTTATCCTAAAGAAATTGCTGAAGCTCACAAATCAGCAGATTTGCATATTCATGATCTTGATTGTTTGGCAGCATATTGTGTAGGGTGGGACTTAAAACAATTATTAATTGAAGGGTTTACTGGAGTTAGGGGCAAGGTTGCTTCAAAACCAGCAAAACATTTGCGAACTGCTCTTGGCCAAATAGTAAATTTCTTTTATACTCTTCAAGGCGAAGCAGCGGGAGCTCAAGCATTTAGTAATTTTGATACTTATTTAGCTCCATTTATTAGGTACGACAATCTTGATCGAAAGGGAGTAAAGCAAGCGGTTCAAGAATTTATTTTTAATACTGCTGTTCCAACAAGAGTTGGGTTTCAAACCCCTTTTACTAACATTACAATGGATTTAAAGGTTCCTTCTCACATTGCACATGACCCAGTAATTATTGGGGGCAAACCAATGGAGTTAACTTATGCGGATTTTCAAGAAGAAATGGATTTGTTCAATGATGTTTTTTGTGAAGTGATGACTGAGGGTGATGCTAGTGGGAGAATATTTACTTTCCCAATTCCAACTTATAATATTACTCCTGATTTTGATTGGGATAGTCCTAAATATGATGGGGTTTGGGAGATGACTGCAAAATATGGTATCCCTTATTTTGCAAACTTTGTTAACTCTGATATGAAAGCTGAAGATGCTAGGAGTATGTGCTGTAGACTAAGACTTGATAATAGAATGTTAAATAAAAGGGGGGGAGGATTATTTGGGGCAAACCCCTTGACTGGTTCGATTGGAGTTGTAACAATTAATTTGGTTAGAGTGGGTTATTTGTCAAAATCTGAAGAAGATTATTTTGCAAGACTTGGAAGATTAATGGATTTAGCAAAAGAATCTCTAATAATCAAAAGAAAAACAATTGAGAGACTAACCGATCAAGGGTTGTATCCTTATTCAAAATATTATTTGAGGGGAATTAAAGAACAAACAGGGGGATATTGGACAAACCATTTTTCAACTATTGGACTTTTGGGAATGAATGAATCTTTAGTAAATTTTATGAACAAAAATATTATTACAAAAGAAGGAGAAGAGTTTGCAATTAAGGTTCTTAATTTTATGAGAGATAAACTTCAAGAGTATCAAAATGAAACAGGAGATATTTTTAATTTAGAGGCCACTCCTGGTGAAGGTACTTCAAGAAGATTTGCTTGGGCTGACAAGAAACAGTTTTCTGATATTAAAGTTGCAAATGAGAAAAATGTAAAAGAATTTGGGGCGGCTCCGTATTACACAAACTCAACTCAATTGCCAGTGAGCCAAAATTTAGATTTGTTTGAGGCTCTTGATCTTCAAGACCCATTACAAACCTTGTACACTGGGGGGACAGTGTTTCATGTATTTCTTGGAGAAAAACTTCCTTCAAAAGAAGCTACTAAGAATTTAGTGAAAAAAATTGCGTCAAATTATAGGATGCCTTATTTTTCACTCACTCCGAGTTTTAGTATTTGTCCAATTCATGGTTATTTATCAGGCGAACATGAATATTGCCCGATTTGTGAGCAAGATTCGGATAAAGGTAAAAATTAGTAGAGTTTTTGGAAATATAAAGGAGAGGAGATTATGACTAAAACAAAATGCGAAGTGTATTCTAGAGTTGTTGGGTACATTAGACCAGTAAGTAATTGGAATGACTCAAAACAAGCAGAGTTCACTGACCGTAAAAAGTTTGATTCTGCAGTAGAATCTAAAGATTGTGGTTGCCAATAGTTATTGTAAATAATTTATTGTGGTGCTCCTCTTAGGGAGCGCTCTTTGGCAATCCTTTCTTTTTTTATTTTTTTTTAATTCTTTTTTGGAATTTGTTTTTTAAATAGTGTTTATGTATTTTGTATTGGTGAGCAAATGTTTATCGGAGCTTTACAAAAGACCACTCTTACAGATTTTCCAAGTAAAGTCGCCTGTATTGTTTTTTTGGTGAATTGTAACTTTAAGTGTAAGTTTTGTTATAATAAGGAACTTACTGCTTATAAGTATTTCAAAAAATCAAAACGTGAGCTTATTGAAGAGAAAGATTTTTTTATATTTTTAGAATCAAAAAAGAAAATGCTTGACGGGGTTGTAATTACTGGGGGGGAACCAACTGTTTCTCCAGGATTGCACAATTTTATTAAAAAGATTAAACAAATGGGGTTGGCAGTAAAATTAGACACTAATGGAACAAATCCCCAAGTATTAAGGAAGCTTTTTTCTGAAAATCTTTTAGATTATGTTGCGATGGATCTAAAAGCTCCTCCTGAAAAATATCCCGTGATAACACAATCAAGGGTTCCTTTTGAGAGGATTCTTGAATCAGTTGATCTTCTTAAAGTTTCAGGAGTTGAACACGAATTTAGAACTACTTTGTATCCAGAGCTCAATCGGAGTGATTTAATTGAAATGTCCCATTTTTTAAAAGGGGAGAAATGGTTTTGGCAGCATTTTCAACCAAAACAAGCACTTGATGTGAAAAGCAGAAAACTTAAACCGATGAAGTTAAGTGAAGTTAAAGAGATTGCTGGCGAGATTAAACAAACGGTGAGTGTTGTTATTAGGGGAGAAAATTAAAAAAATACTTTACCCAAACTCTTTTATTTAAGAAAAATAAGTTAATATAATGCAAAAATTAATTATTTTGGCTTTATTGGTTCTTTTTGTTTTAAGTCTTGGGGCAACGAGTACTGACTCTTCAATTAACACTGGCATTGGGGTAGTAGTTGGTTCAAGTACAGGAATAATTGTGGATAATAATATAGGGCCAACACCTTCTGATGAAAATAATATTTCAGTAATTGCTTCAGATTCTAACAGGATTGGAATTAATATTAATCCAGTTTCCAGTGAATCTGGATCCGCGGATTCAACAATAAACCCTATTAGTTATCCCATTCAAACAACAGACTCAAATAGAGTTGTTGTGATTTCTACCCCTAATAGAGATGTTGTTTCAGATACTAATTCAGTTGATCAAAATAATATTACCCAAACAGGGTCAATTAATTCTTCTGTGGTAGTAATTGTTTCTCCAAGATCAAATGAAAATTCTCTTCCCGCAAAGGAATATGCTTCTTCTATTTTTAATCCAACTCCGGTTTCTGATTTGAATTCTATAGAAGAAGTTGCTATTTCAAGAGACAAATTAAGAGAAGTATTAGTTTCTCAAGCTTCATATTCAAAAAATGATTCTAACATTCAACTTGTATCTTCTAATGTGATTGCCATTAGTTCAGCACAAGAAGTAAGGGCTCAAGTTCAACAACAAATTTTAGAAGCTGTTGCTTTAAGAGAAGATACTTTGGGGGCAAACAGGGTTGATTCTTTTGTTCCGAGTGGTTCAATTAGGGAAAATAATTTTGTTGTCGCTGAACAGGTTGTTGTTGAAAAAAGGGTTTTTTCTGAAGTGGTTAAAGAAAATGATTCAAACATTATTAAATCAGTTCAAAGATTTGTTTTAGAGGCGAGTAACACAACTGATGAAAATATGTATGATGTTTCTTTGGTGGAATATATTCCAAAAGAAATTGCAACTAGCGCATTAGAAATTTCTTCCCCCTACCCGTTTAAAGTAATTCAAGATGATCCAATTGTTGAATTTGTAGTCCCTGTTCTTTATCCTGGTGAAAAGTTTAATTTAGATTATTCAATTGATGGTAATGTGGATATTAATGCATTAAACAAAACTGGTTTGCCAGTAGTATATTTTTCTGATGTAAATAATTTGCCAAAATCTCTAAAACAAGTGGGAATAATAAGCACTACTCTAAAAGGAGATTTGCAAGAAGAAACAATTCCTTTGGAATTTATAGTGTTAGGGATAGTTTTGGTGTTAGTAATAGTATTTGTTGTATTAATGGTAGTAAAAAACAAAAGTCCTCCAACTCCTCTAAATCCAACTATGGTGCCTCCAAAAAATTCTGTTTTACAACCCATGGATTCAAATAATAATTCAAATGTGCCAAATGCTCCTTAAAATTTGAATTAATTTTATTGTTTTTTAGTTAGTTTTAAAATAGCTTTAGGTATTAATATTTTCATGCTTATTGGTGTTGTTGGATTAAATGGTTCGGGCAAGGATACTGTCGCGAAATATTTGTCTGAAAAATACGGTTTTTCGCACGAAGATTTTGGTCAAGAAATTAGGGATGAATTACGAGTTCTTGGAAAAAATCATTTAGATCGAAATGAAATGATTGTTCTTGGAAATGAACGCAGAACCAAATTTGGTGCAAATTATTGGGCTAAAAGGCTTTTGGATAAACATCCAAAAGACAAGAATCTAGTTTTGACTTCAATTCGTAATCCTTCAGAAGTTGATGAAATTAAATCTCGCGGGGGGGTAATTGTTGAGGTATTTGCGGATATAAAAACAAGGTATGCTCGAACTGTTGCGAGAGTAAAGAGTGATCCGAATGCGCATGGGGACGTTACAAGTTTTGATGATTTTAAATCAAAAGAAGAAAGGGAACTTTCAAGTACCGATCCAGCAAAACAACAACTGTTAAAATGCATTTCTTTTGCTGATTTTAGATTGAACAATGATGGGTCTATTGAGGAATTAGATAAACAAATTGAAGAAATATTAAATAAACTAAAAAGATAGTTCAATTCTTTTATTTCTGGTTTGAGTATTGTTCGATTGTCGGATCAATGTGAACCATTTCAACACCAGCATCTTTAAACATTTGTTCTGATTCTGCTCCCGCGTGGTACCTTTTTTCTGCAACTACTCTTTTTATTCCACAATTTATTATCATCATTGCGCAAGTTCTGCATGGAGTCATTTTACAATAAAGTGTTGATCCTTCTAAGGAGATTCCTAATTTAGCTGCTTGGCAAATAGCATTTTGTTCTGCGTGTACTGTTCGCATACAGTGATTTGATTTATGCCCATCTTCATGAATAACTTCTTTCATTAAGTGCCCTACTTCATCACAATGTGGGAGGCCTCTTGGTGATCCAACATATCCAGTTACAAGTATTTGTTTGTCTTTTGCAATTAAGCACCCACTTCTTCCTCTGTCACAAGTAGCTCTTTTTGCCACCGCTTGGATTATTTCAATAAAGTAATCATCCCAACTTGGGCGAATACACTTTTTTTCATCCATATAAAATTCCTTTTATGCTTCTTTTTTTAATTATATACTTTAGAGTATTTCTCTTGCAACAAATTCATTAGTTCCAGAAAATGAATTAGTTCTCTGGTACCCGTATATTTTTATTATTTTGTCAATTAATTTTCCATTTAGTTCTGCTGTTAAGACATCCGTGCTTTTTGCGTCAAGTGCTAGTTCTAGTTCTTCTTGTCCCATTTGTATTGCACTAAGTGCATTTTTTCCAAAAAAGTTTGTTCTAATTGCAGCAGTATCATCTTCGATTGTTAGTGAAATAACTGCGTTTTTCTTTGAAGTTGTTTCTCCACAATTTTCGCACAATATTCCACTTTCAGTTTTTTGTATTTTTTTTCCGCACTTTGCACAAATTTCGTAAACAAAGTTTCCTTTTTCAACACTTTTAATTTTTCCTTCAATTAATGCGTTTTCTCCATCAACTAGTTGGTTGATTTTTTTTTCTTGCATACTCTCTTTTAGTATTTCTACTACACTAGACACTGTTTTTTTGCTTTCTCCCAATTGTGCAGGGTATCCTAAGTGTAATTCTACTCCAAACCTTCCTTCTTTGGTATAAGCATTTTTTATTTCAATTGCGTCTCCTTCATTAAATTTTTCGAGTTCATCTGCTTTGTCGTTCCAAGCAGTTGCTCGCAGTATTGCAGTTTCGTCTCCAAATTGGAATGAACACAATTTTCCTTTTCTTTCTCCGCTTTCAAAATCTTTGCAAGGATATTTTCTTAGAACTCTTCCAATTACATTTACGCTATTCATGCCTGCTTTTAGTTCACTAAGTTTTTCAAATGTCTCTTCCTTTTTATTTGTGACATTTAATATGCCGTTAAATCCAAGTGTTAGTTGCATTTTTTCATTATATTTTGAAATTAGTACATTGCTTAAGATTACTTCGCTTCCCTTTGTTAGTTCATATTTGTCCACTTGATCATTCCAAAGAGTTACTCTTATTTCTCCAGTACCATCACTTAGTATGAATGATTTTAGTTTTCCTTTTTTTCCACCTTTTTCAAATTCTTTTATCGGAAAAATAATTTCTACTGTCCCTTTAACTTCAATTCCTTTCATTCCCTCTGTTAGCTTTCCTATGTCTATTTGTTCATAACTTTCTTTTTGGCCAACCCCAAGTTCTTTTTGAATCATGAAAATAGCCCCTTGTTCAGTAAGTAGTCCTGAGAATTTTTGTACTTTTGCCTCAACAAGAGCTTTGATTTCTTCGGGGGTTTTATTTGTTTTTTGTGCGGTTTCCAAAACCATTTCATTGATGTCTTTATTCATAATTAATCCCAAAAAAGTAGTTATTTTTTTATCCTTAATAGAAAGAGTGTCTTTGGAAGACTTTTATAATCTTTCTGAGGGTATTTTGCCGCAAATAAATTAACTTATTGTTTAAATACTCAGTGTGACTTTCTTCTAATATGAATTACTTAAAGGCCCCAATTTCTTCTCTTCGTCATTCTGTTAAGGACTCGCTTGTTTATGCGGATGCACTTAGTGAATTTAATTTGAAAATTACTGTTAATGAGTATGGTTCTGCTACAAAGTTCATTAATTCTCTTGAACCAATTTTAATTAATTCCCCAAAGAGTCCTCACTTAAAAGAGTTTTATAAATTGTATAAAGAATTTTTTATTCTTCCTGATGAGCGCGAATCTTTGAGTGGTTTTAAAAAAGTTCTAGCGCTTAACAAGGACCGCAAGCTTAATAGAAAATTTGGGGATTTTGAAGAAGCTATGATTTGTCTTTTTGATCCAAAATCAAAAACTCTTCTTGGCGCAATTGATTTTTGTAATTACCCTGCTTCAAGCAAAGTAAGAAAGAAACAGGGGGTAATTGGTTTTGTTCAACTAGTTTTTCTTTTTGTTAGAGAAGATTTTAGAAAATTTGGGATTGCAAAAAGACTTCTCACGTTAGTAGAAGAGTATTATTCCAGAAACTTTTTTTTTGGGGTTTATGGAAAAGAGGCTTTGCATAAAAAAAATTTTGCAAAAGGTAATATTTTGTTTTTTTGTGAACAGAATAACCCCAAGAGAATGTCGGTTAGAAAACAATTAATTGACTCTCTTGGAGCAAAGATTCTTCAAGATGACCGTGTTGCTTGGTGGAAAAAT
>CAZIEL010000025.1:0-9525 GCA_964538165.1 uncultured archaeon
AGATCACACCAAAGATAGCTTTTTCACTTTTTTTCAATTAAAAAACCTCAAAAACACAACCTATATAAAGTACTTTTCATTTAAATAGGTTTTTATTTGCCAAAAACAAATGTATTTTTGAATGGTGCTTAATGTTTTTTTGCTTGTAGGTTTAAGCGCTTCGCTTGTTCTTAACGCTACTCTTACAACGTATATTTTGGTTAAAAAAATTAAAAGCACAGCTGCTTTTTACTATTTTTTATTCATGGTTGCAGTTGTTACTCATGTTGCAGGAGACTTATTTTTTCAATTATCAACTTCACCTGAAAAAGCAATTTTTTGGATTGATCTTTATTGGATTGGGTTTATTTGTCTTGCAACTTTGTTTTTTTTGTTTGCAAGTAATTTTCCTAGGTCAAGAAATATTATTTTTCAAAACGAGAAATCAAAATTAGTTGTGCTTGTAGTCCCCTTAATTTTGATATATTTATTATTATTTTCAAACGATTTCATAAAAAGTGTTGGCATTTCAAGTTCGGGCGTAAATTATGTAACCTACGGCAGTATTTATTGGCTTGCAGTTCTTCATTTAATTGTCTTTTTAGGAATCGCTTTTATTAGTCTTGTTTGGGAGTATTTTAAATCAAATTCAGAATCAGAAAAAAGAAATATTGGTTTTGTTTTTTTAGGGGTATTTATCGCTTCTATTATTGGTCTTCCTTCAGACGTATTTATTCTAAAAGCACTTGGTTTTGGCGACGTAAAAATTACAAGCGTCTTAATTTTTTTCGGTTGTGCAATTATTAGTTATGTTGTCGTGAGACATAAAATCTTTATTATTAAACCAGAATCTGAAGAGAACGTGGCAACAAAATTAATGTTTTCAACAAAAAGCGGAACAGTATATTCTTTTGAGGAACGAAACGAATCAAGAAGAAGAGCGTTTAGATTATTTGCTGACCAAGTTAAACACAATCGACAAGGAATACTCATTTCAACCATTTATCCACAAAGAATACGAAACACATATAATTTACAAAAAACCCCAATTGTTTGGATTAGTGAAAGTGAAGAAAATTATGAAGGAAAAATTAACCCAAAAGAACTTGACGCTTTAGATCGATCACTTGGTTTATTTTTAGAAAAAGCAAATAATCCAATTTTGTTGGTGGAAGGAATAAAACTTTTGGTCATTGAAAATGGAGCAACAAAAGTAGTTGAACTTTTAAAATCAATTAGTTCTAAAGCAAAAGAAACTAATGCCACAGTTTTCTTTTCGCTTAGAGAAGAAGAAGTTGCTTTCTTTGAATTATTTAATGAAGTAAATTCTCTAAAGAATTCTTTGTTTGATTTGAACAAAAAATATTATTCTCGAACCATAACTGAATCCGCTTACTTGGATTTACTAAAAGAGATTGAATCAGAAATTATTGAAAAAGAATCCGAGTTTAAGGTAATGGAAGATTCTTTACTTGGAAAAATTAGTACTCTTAACGCAATGGACAAAAAAAAGCTTCTTCTTGAAAAAAGCATTCAGTTAGTAAATTATAAAGTTGCTAAAAGAACTCTGGACGAGAGAATAGCTGAGTCACTCAAAACTTCTTTACAAAAAAAATTAATCAATATTGAGCAAGATTTAAACAAAAAGGACATTATTGAAAAGTACTAACAAAGCGGGTTCATTTAAATTTCCTTATAATCATTACTTTGTTATGCCCCTACAACAAAAAGCAGTAGAAGTCCTCAAAAAAAAAGCTCAAAAGTTTGCTCTTCAAAACAGAGGACTAAAAGCAGATGAGGCTGAAAAAGCTAGAAAGGAAGAGATTAGAAGACTTATTCGCGCAAGAGCAAGCAAACAAATAATTACTCTCTCTGAAAATGCTTCAATGCCCGCTCTTCATTTAGTTAAACCTGGCGATATTTTGGCCTCACTTGATACAAAAAGTTGGGTTAGTCGGGGACTTGCTAAAGCAAATAATACTCCTTATCCGCACATAGGAGTTTTTGTGGGGAGAAACGCAAATAGCGAATTAATAATTAGAGATTTTAGAAAAGGAAGAAGAGGAATTAATCGCCCGTTTAAAGAAGCTCACAAAGATGGAGTGGTTTATGCGGTTTTGCGTTGGGAAAAAGCTACTCCTCAACAACTGGATGCTTTTTTAAGAAACATTAATAGAATTAAAGGAAAATACGACACTCTTCTTTTAGCATCAGCAGGAGTAAATGCACTTAACGAATATTTGGGAATAAAACACAGAGTTAATTGGGATCTTGAAAGAGCTTGGACTTGTTTTGAACAATTTTCTCATGCAGCAAAGCCTTCAGAAAAGCTAATAAAAAAAGGAGTACTAGAACCGGTTCTTCCTCCACTTGAAATTCTTCCCGCCAAAAAAGGGCAAGCAGGACTTGATCCTAACTTTTGGACGCCAAGAATAATTACAGTAGACGCAGTTAAAAACAAAGTTTTACGAGTGATTACTACAAGAAAATATCCTTCTAAATAATATCACCCAATAATTTACTGATTACCTTTATTGCTCAACAAGTCTAACTAAATAGGTTTTTATTTTAAGAAACACTAAACTATTTGCGATTTTGGAATGGTAATGAACATTATATTATTTTGGGGTCTTTCAGCTTCATTAATCCTTAACTCTACTCTAGCAACGTATATTTTAATAAAAAAAATTAATAACACTGCTGCTTTTTACTATTTTTTGTTTGTTGTAGCCGTTGTCGCTCATATTTGCGGGGATTTATTTTTCCAATTAGCAGGTTCTTTGGATAAAGCTCTTCCGTGGATTTATCTTTATTGGACGGGATTTATTTTCATGTGCGTTTTTTTCTTCTTGTTTGCAACCGAATTTCCGAGATCGAGAAGAGTTATTTTTGAGAGCGAAAAAACAAAACTCTTTGTATTAATTGTGCCTTTTTTTGTGTTGTACGCAATTTTTTTCTCAAACGATTTCATAAGACAAATTAATGTATCGATGACAATGGTTAACTCTATTGAGTATGGAAATTTGTATGGGCTTGTTCACTTGTACATGATTTTGTTTTTAGTTGGAGGATATTTGCTTATGCTTTTAGAGTATTTTAGAAGTGTTGAATCAGATAAAAAAAATATTAAACTTGTTTCAATTGGAACGTTTATTGCAGCGTTCTTTGGAATAATCGGGATGGGTTTTTACTTAAAGCGCTGGGTTTTGGAGAACTAAAATTAGCGAGTATTTTCATATTATTTAGTTGTGTAATTATGACTTATGCAGTAGTGAGACACAAACTGTTTATTATTGCTCCTGTTTCTGAAGATACTTCTGAAGAAAAACTAATTTTTTCTGCAGAAAAAGGAAAAGTATATTCTTTTGAAGAAAAAAACATGGCAAAAAGAAGGGCGTTTAAGATATTTGCCAGTTTGGTTAAGCACTCTCGTCAAGGATTAGTTATTTCTACAATTTATCCGAATCAAGTTAGACAAGATTATTCTTTGCCAAAAACTCCAATGATTTGGATTTCTGACAGTATTGAAAATGGAGAAGGAAAACTCAACCCAAAAGAACTTGATGCATTGAATAGATCTGTTTGTTTATATATGGAGAATGCAAGCGAGCCAGTAATTTTGCTTGAAGGCATTACCCCCCTAATTATTGAAAATGGTTCGGATAAAATTGTTGAGTTTTTAAATTCGATTACAAAAAAAGCTGGTGAAACAGGAGCAATTGTTTTAATTTCTTCAAAAGAAAAAGTAGCAAAATTCATTGATCTTTATAACGAAATTAATTCAATTAAAATTGATTTACAAGACGTTAACAAAAAATATTTCTCAAGGCAAATAGGAGAGGCAACATATATTGAACTAGCCGGAGAGATTGAAGACCAAATAATCCAAAAAGAAGCAGAATGTAAGCTTGTTGAGGAAGATTTACTCGGAAAAGTATCAACATTTAGTGACTTACAAAAAAAACAACTCGTGCTTGAAAGAAAAATGAAAATAATTAATTTTAGAATTGCAAAAAGAACTCTTGAGACAAGAATTGCAGAAGAATTAAGCAAAGAGACACAAAAGGATCTAATTTTTGTTGAACAACAACTAAAGAAAAAAAGAATTGTTGAAGAAGTATAAATAAAAATTAAAAAAAATATTTATTCAATCCCTAATTGTTCAATAAACTTTTCTTCAAGTAAATTTAGAAATTCTTCTAATTTTTCTTCTTTAACTTTTGCTCCCGCAGCAATTTTGTGTCCGCCTCCTTCAACACCATCCATTTCTGAAGAAATTTGTTTTAAAGCAAGACCAATATTTAATCCTCTTCTCACAAGTTCGCTTGTTGCTCTTCCACTCGTTTTTACTGTTCCATCAGTGTTTCGCGCAAGGGCAATAATTGGTTTTGTTTCCATTATAATGGACCCATAAAGCATTCCTGCAATTATCCCAACTATTGATTCGTCAATTGCTTCGCCCGCGTCAATAAAATAAAAACTCTTTCTTTCCTCAATCCCGTTTTTTTGAATGAATTCAATTCCTTTTCTCAAATTATTTCTGTGTTGATCCATTAGAGCAAGTGCTTCTTTATACCCTTCATTTCTATCTCCCAAACAAACAGCAAGAGCGATATCTGATCTTTTGTTTCTTCCGCACGCATTAAGCAGTGTTGCAAATTCTTTCCCATCGCTTAATGGACTGTTAGGGTTTTCTTTTGGGAAAGTATAAACGTCTCCAACTAACTCTTTTATTTTCCATTCAGCAACATTATTTTCTGCAAGAAGCATTATTAGTGCTGAAGTTAGTTCTCTTTGTTGTTCAAAAGTCAAATCATTGTATGAAATCCATTTTTCAGTAAAAGAATCTTTTAGTGGTAAATCTAATTGTTGTAAGAAAGATTTACAATTTTCTTCACTTGCGGTTAATCCTGGAAGAACTGGGTTTGAAGAGAACATCAAAAACGAAACTAGGGGCCGAGAAATTCTTCCATACAAACGCAAATCCTTTTTTACTTCAACTATCTTATTTTTTTCTGCTAATTCTAACACTTTTTTATTCATTCCAACAAGTTCTGAATTCAAATTAAAATCTTGCATGTCCCCTAGCGCCCCAACTATTGCTAGTTGTGATAAATCAACATTTTTTTCATTTATTGCCTGCGCAAAAAAGAAAGTTGTCCCGCTCCCAGATAGTTCGGTCCCCCCATTAATCCCAAAAAGTAATGGATTTATGTGCCACTTATGGAAAGGAATTTTTCCATCAATAGTGGTTGGTTGGTGGTGATCTAAAATAAAAAAATCGTTTCCAAATTCTTCAATTAAATAATCTAATTGCCCAGAACCAAAATCAACAAACAAATAAGTTTCGCCAAGCTCGCGTATTTGAGGAATATTTTCTTTGTAAAGTTGTTTTAAACAAATATTTTTTACTTTTTTTCCTTCTCTTTCTAGTGTTTTTATTGCTATTGCTCCGCTAGCACACCCATCCGCATCATGGTGAAACACTACAACAAAATTATCTCTTTTTTTTATTTCACTAACCATTTCATTAATAGCAGAAAAGAATTTTTTTTCATTTCTTTCTCCAATTACTTCTCCATACTGCATATCAAATACTTGCTCCTGAAGGGTTTTAAATTTGAGTTGAGTAAATTGCCGCAATTAATAATTAGGTGGAAATAATTATGTGATCATAATTTGAATCAACACAAGTTATTTTTGCTATTGCAGGCATATTAACATCAGGAACAATTAAATTGCAATCCAAACACAAAGAGTACTTTGAAACAATTTTTAGTATTTCCATTAAATTAGCAGCAGGGTAACTTTCGTCAATAACATAATATGTCCCACATTCTACATTTCTATCCCCATAAGAGCAACTTGACCAGCATTTGTCTGTTTCATAGGCCAGTTCCTTTAGAGTAGTTTTTTTATCAGGAGTGTCGCCATGATTTTTTGCGGAAGAAAGGAACTGGTCTTGAATATCTTTGTAATCTAGACCCATCACAAACACAATAAATAATCCTGATGCAACAAAAGCAATTAAAATAAAAGTTATTATTTCAAGGGTTTGCATAAAGAAGTAGAGTGTTTTTGTTTATAAAAAATAATGCTTTTAGAGCGCAAGATACCCTTTTAAATAAAAAAGAGACTATATTTGTGCTGGGTGGTTTTGTGGGAAAGGATGAGATTACAGATATTAAAGGATCTTTGGGTGATGTGACAACAAGTTTTAACACTTTATTTCCACAAGGAACAAAAAAAGATTCTGTTGATGCCCAAACCCAAGCGCACTTATTGAATAATCTTGCATCACTTAACACAAAACTTGATTCTTTGGAGAGGGTTGTTTCTATTGGAGTCCCTCTTTCTCAAGCAAATGAGAATATGCAAAAATTAGACAATCTACAAAGAGGACTTGACTCGCTTGATTCAAAACTTAACTTGTATATTTCCACTTCAAAAGAATTAAAAGAAAAAACTGAGGATCTCTCAAAAATGCTTGCAACAAAAGTAAATAAAGGACAAATTGATTCTCTTTCAGAAAAAATTGATGCGCTTGAAAAAATGTACTCTGAACTTTCTGTTTCAAAAACAAACGAATCTCTTGTTTCTTTGATTGAAATTCTTGAAACCCTTAGAGGAAGAATAAAAAAACTTGAAAGCGAAGTTGAGAAAGAAATCATGTCAAATAGTGCGCCAGGTTCGCCAACTTCAAGCATGACTTTGTCTCCAAAAGTTGAGAATTATTCAAGCGAGACTGCAAATAAAACAAGTGATTTGTATACTGGCGGAATAAGTGGTACTAACACTTATCAACAAACTCCCATTGAAGAAGAAAAACCAAAAGGATTTTTTGCAGGAATAATATCCGCTATTAGCGGATTGTTCAAAGGTGGCAAGAATGATTAATGTTGAGAATCAATTCGGCAAGATGTTTGATGAAAAAACCGATGAGTTTGCCACTCTAAAAGGAAAAGTCGATCTTGATAAACTTGAGAGAATTAGATTTCTTTCAAGTCAACTTAACTTACTGTCATCAAAAATCCAGCGAATTGAAAGAATGATTCAATCAGGAGATTTTGAATTTTCAAACGAAGAACTAACAAAGAGACTTGAAGAAATTGATAATAGAATTACTAGAATGGATTCAAAGTCAGAGTTTTTTTCAATATTTTTTACCACAATTAAAGAATCTACACTTAATACTCATGAATCAGTAAGAAATTCTGCAGAACTAGAAGACCTAAAAAAAATTAATGACCGAATGAACACAATTGAGAAGAAATATTCTGTTCTTTCTACGCCTAAAATGAAAGGGGTTTTCTTAAATTTGATTGAAACCGTTGAAGTATTAAGTAATCGTACAAAAAATTTAGAAATTATGGTTGCTACTTTAAGAGATATTAAGTGGGGCAAAACAGTTAGATCGTTTAAAGAAGAACTCAAAGCGGATGTTGTTAACAAAGATAGTAATTGGATGAGTATTCACTCTTCTTTACAAAAATTAAAAGTTACTGATAAAAAAGAAAAGAAGAGTGATACCGCTTGAAGTACGTTATTAGGGATTGTGTTAATTGTAACGGGCTTAGTGACGTTAATTACCCTGAATGCAAAGCGTGCATTAAACCGGCAAACGATCTTGATTTGATTGTTTACAAAAACAAATTGTTTAGCAAACAACATTTTAGAAAAGATGACAATTATGTGATGTACCCTTTTTTTGTGGATGTTTTAATGAAACCACTTAAAGGAAAAGTGTTAGCAAGTTATGATATCAAAGATGCTAAAATCAGTATCATTAAGAGAAAAGAACATCTTCAACCAACCTATGTTTTAAAAATTCCGGGGCTTGACAAAAATTATGATGAACTTTCAGAACTTAGAAATAATTTTGAAAACAGAAACTTTTCAAATGCTTTGCTAAATAGATGGATTAAGCAACATGGAATATTGGATTATTTGCTTACTGATCCAAAAATCCAAGAAATTAATATTAATCCCCCAGAATACCAAACTCCGTTCATGATTGTTCACGAGGATTTTGCTGAGTGCTTAACAAACATTTATCCTTCAATTGATTTTCTAAATTACCTTTCAACTTATTTAAAGATTGAATCTGGCAGACCCTTAAATAAAGCTCAACCCCAAATGGATGGTGAACTTTATGTCGAGAACCAAAAAGCTCGTGTTGGAGCGGTTGTTCCGCCTTTTTCAATTAATGGAATTGGATACAGTATTAGAAAGCATAGAGAATTACCTTGGACTCTTCCTTTATTTATGCAAAATAAAACTCTTGAATCAACTTTTTCCGGGCTTATGTCTTTTGCTATCGCGCATGGTAGAACTTTTCTAGTTGCGGGTCCAAGAGGATCAGGAAAAACTGCCTTGCTTGGAGCACTCGTTCTTGAAATTTTGCCAAAGTACAGAATTATAACTATTGAAGACACTCAAGAATTGGGAATTGATTATTACAAAAACTTGGGGTACGATTTATTGGCACTAAAAGTAAGATCTGCATTAATGGATGAGGGAATGGAAATTCCTTTCGATCAAGGACTTAGAACTTCTTTGCGTTTGGGTGATTCTTGTTTAATTTTAGGAGAAATTAGAAGTAAGGAAGCAAAAGTTCTCTACGAAGCAATGCGTGTTGGAGCAATGTCAATGACTGTTGGGGGAACAATTCACGCAGATTCTCCGTTTGGTGTTTACGATCGTGTTGTTAACGATTTAGGCGTTCCTACTGGATCATTCAAAGTGACTGATCTTATTGTAATAATTAATCAAATAAAATCTGCTTCTGGTTTCCATAGAGTTAGGAGAGTAATTAGAGTTACTGAAGTACTAAAAGATTGGCAAGATACCCCAGTTTTCCAAGATTTAATGGTATATAATGCTGAAACAGACAAACTTGAAGCAACTGATATTTTGCTTAACGGGGGATCAATTTTAATTAAAGAAGTTGTTTCAAAAACAAGGGGGTATGGAACTTATGACGCGGCGTTAAACGATATTATGCTTAGAGCGTGGGTAAAGGAAAAACAAGTAGAAGTATTAGGAAAAACACCAAAAATGCTTGAAGGAAATTACAATATGAAAGTAAACATGCTATTTGCGGAGTTGTTTGATGAAACTAACCCTCTTGAAAGTAAAAAGAATGAAGAGTTATTTAAGAAAAGATTTGAAGAAGAACTAGAAAAAATTAATTAATTTTTAGAAGGATTTTCGATGTACTTTGATTTTATTTATGAGTTAGGAAAAAGACTTGATCTTTCAATTAGAATAAAATCATGGGATGAAAAGTTTGAAATTGTTGAATTTCCTTATACTTCAAGCAATGTTGCTTCAGGAGCACTAATATTCTTTGTTGTAGGAATATTTCTTGCAATAGTTTTTTCTCCAATACAATTTTTTAGTTATTTGTTTGGATTTATTGGACTTGTAGTTCCAATCGGTGCAGTAATGTGGGCAGTTAGCATTAACTATTCTCAAAAACTTGTTTCTTTTAGAGAAGAAATGCTTCAAGCACTTCTTGAGATATCAAATTATATTCTCCTTAAC
>CAZIEL010000026.1:0-9458 GCA_964538165.1 uncultured archaeon
ATAATTTACATAAAGTTCAAGACCGTGACTAAAACTTGTTTTTTCATATCCTGATTTTCTACCCTCCATACAACTTAAATATAACTTACCTTTGTCAAAAAGAATTGCATAACTATTAATGATAAATTTGTTAAGTTCACTTGAATCAAAATAGGGAGCTATAAATGCTGCAACTATTGCATCAAAACTATTCTTCTCAAATCTTAAGTTTCGTGCATCGCCCACAATACATTTTGCCAAAGGAACATTTTTTGAAGCAAGTTTAATCATTTCATTTGAATAATCCACGCAAGTGATTTGATAACTAGTATCATTTTCAAAAAGATATTTTGCAACATTTCCTGGTCCGCAACCAATATCCAAAACCCGAGAATTTGTTAAAAGCATTTTTGAGAATCTTTCAATTGAATCCTTATACAATTTTAGATCCATGAATTTTTCAGCAAAATCATTCGCACATTTTTCATAGACTTTGCGAGTTTTCTCTTCTTTTATTGAAACACCCATTTTCTCACAAAAATCCTTTTGCTTTTAATAGCTCAGCGTTAAGTATTCCCCCGCCTGCTGCGCCTCGCACAGTATTATGACTTAAGCTAACAAATCTATAGTCAAAAACTTTACACTCTCTTAATCTTCCCACAGTAATTGCCATGGATTTATCAATATCTCTATCTTTTCTAGGCTGTGGTCTGTTTTCTTCTTCAGTATAATATATTGGATGAATTGGAGCCATTGGCAAATTTAGTTCTTGAGGAACTGAAGTAAATTCTCTCCAAATTTTAATGATTTCTTCTTTTGATGGTTTGTTTGTTTTATCCACAAACTCTATATTCAAACAAACCGTATGCCCATCAATTACTGGCACTCTATTGCAATGCGCAGATATCTTTATTGAAGTATCATTTGATAGAACTCCATTTTTTACTTTCCCTAATATTTTGTGGGGTTCACTTTCGCATTTCTCTTCTTCCCCCCCAATAAATGGAACTACATTATCAATCAAATCTAAAGAAGACACTCCAGGATACCCTGCCCCACTAGCTGCTTGCATTGTTGTTACAATCATTGTTTTTATTTTATGCCCCGCTTTTTCCAGAGCATAAATTGGTGAAATATAGCTTTGAGTTGTACAATTTGATTTAACAACAATAAAACCTTTTTTCCAAACCCTATTTTTCTTTTGAACAGCAATCATTTCTAAATGTGAGTGATTAATTTCAGGTATTAACATGGGAACATCGGGTGTCGTTCTGTGTGCTGAACAATTTGAAACAACAGGAATATCATTTTTTGCATATTCCTCTTCAAGTGCGGCTGTTGCGGCCTTATCCAACTCTAATGCAGAGAAAACAAAATCGCATTTTCCAATAGCTTTTGAAACAATATTTGCATCTTCCACAATAAGTTCTGCTACTTGTTTTGGAATTGCAATATTCATATTCCATCTGCCTTTTACTGCATCAACATACTTTTTTCCGGCAGAATTTGGGGAAGCTGCAACATAGGTTACAACAAACCAAGGGTGATTTTCAAGTAATTTAATATATTGTTGGCCCACCATTCCAGTAGCTCCTAATACTCCAACTCTTGTTTTTTCCACAATATTCGCCTCCAAAAATAATTATTTTATTTAATGAATTCATTATGTACTGCCAGTACTGCTCTATCATGATCTGCTTTTTTTACTACAAAACTAACATTAATTTCTGATGCTCCTTGGGAGATTAATTCAATATTGACTTTTTCTTTTCCAAGCGCTCCAAATATTTTACCTGCTACTCCCGGTGTTTGACCTAGTCCTTCTCCAATCGCTCCTATCATTGATAAATCTTTAACTGAAGTTATTACACAAGGATAGACATTATTTATCTCATTTGCTGCCGCAAGTGCTTTATCTAATCTTTTTGCATCAAGACTAATAGAAATTGATGCTTCACTAGTTACAATTAAATCAATAGGTATTTCTCTTTCTGCTAATTTAGAAAATAATAATGCTGCAAATCCTGGAGCATTAATCATACTCGCACTTTCAATATTTAATACAGCAATATCTTTTGTTGAAGCAATTGATTTTATTACTGCCCCATCTCTTTTTTTGTCCCTACAAATAATTGTGCCTTTTATGTCAGGAGCAAACACATTTTTTATTTCAGCAAAAAGTCCTTTTTTTCTTATTGGATCAATTGTTTTTGGGTGAAGTATTTTTGCTCCCAAATATCCTAATTCTTCTGCTTCTTCATAACTTAGTAATGCAATTTGCTTTGCATTTGGAACTATTTTTGGGTCAGCAGTCATAAATCCCGAAACATCTTTCCAAATTTCTAATTCAGCATTAAATATATTTGCTATAAATCCTGAGCTATAATCAGTTCCCCCCCTTCCAAATGTCTTTACATCTCCACTTTCATCAATTCCATAATATCCCGGTAATAAAACTACTTTTTTTTCAAGTAAAGGCAACACGTTTGTATTCAAGTTTTTTATTGTTTTATCCATGTCGCAAAGCGCATTCTCAAATTGACCCTTACAAACTATTCCTGCTTCTTCCGCATCAATAAACTCTGAACTAACTTTATTATCAAGCAAAAACGCTTCAAGAACAACAGGGCTTAATCTTTCCCCAAAGCTTTGAACCAAGTCCTTACTTCGCGGGCTAATTTCTTTTAAATATCCAATTCCATAAAGAAACTTTTCCAAAACTGATATTTTTTCCCCAAGAGTAAATTCTGCATTTTGTCTAACTTTTGAATCAGAAATAAATGCTAAATAATCTTTATGCATTTTTTTTAAAGCAATTATTACTGGTTCTACTTGATTTACATCAAGAGCACATTTAGACATACTATCAATTAAAAAATCTGTTACCCCATAGAGGGCAGAAATTACAATTATTTGTTTTTCACCCTTTTGATGTTTCTTTTTTACAATGTCAACTACTCTATCAAAAGATTCTTTATTTCGAAGAATCCCCCCGCCGATTTTTAGAACAACAGTTTTTGCCATTTTAGTATCACTAAAGAAAAATTGACCAAAAGTATTTAAAAAACGCACTACTAATTACGCAATTCGTAAAGAGGTGAATAAAATTAAGACACTTTTGAAAAACACAAAATTAGAAGTTCAATAAATTAATTGCTTTGTTCAAATCTTTTGTTTCAATAACAAAGATTGTATCAGTCCAACAAGAGATTATTTCAAGAATATTTATTCCACTTTCTGAAAAAAGGGATGATAAAAATGAAAGCACTCCTAATGTATGTTCTATTTCAAGAGGCGATTTAAAATTAATAAAACTCAATCCAGTAGTTTGTTTAATTATATAGTTTTTTAATTTTGAATTTACTATTTGAGAATACTTCTCTTGAGTAACTATTGTATAACTGCCTGACCCCTCAATAAAATAAAAAGTCCCCGCTTCTTTTCGAACTACTTTTTGAATTTGATCCACAAGCTCAAGATTAAGCATTTTTTCTATTACAAAAACAATCATTTTATTTTTTATTTCAGTTTCTGAGCTTGAGAGAAGTAACTTAATACTCTTATCATTGTCTTTTTGTTTGTCAATATTTGCCTTATACCTTCTACACGCAACAATAATTGCATCTTTTGAAGAAGTTTTTTCAATAGATAACTCTTTTGAAATCATTCGTGAAAGAGCTGAATAATTTAGTAAACCTTTTTTTAAACATGCTTTCACAAAAGGCCTTTCTTCAATATATTGAATGGTTAAATCAGATGTTGATATTTCAGTAACAAGTGAAGAACGCATACTAATAGTTAACACATTCAAATATAAAAATATACTACTTTGTCCCAAATGGGACAATTTTTAAATAATTTGTCAAGCTTATGACACAAATTATATATCTCCAACAAAAGGAAGATAATAAGACAAAAGAGGGGCAAATTATGAATTCAAAAGAAAAATTAGTGTTAGCATATTCAGGAGGACTTGATACTTCAGTAATACTTCATTGGTTAATAAAGAAGGGTTATGAGGTTGTTTGTTTTGTTGGAGATGTTGGACAAGAAGATGATTTCGAAAAAGTGAAAGCAAAAGCACTTTCAATTGGCGCGTCAAAGGTTTATGTTAAAGACTTGAAAAAAAAGTTTGTAGAAGACTATATTTTTCCTTCACTCAAAGCCAATGCAATCTATGAAAACAAGTATTTGCTTGGAACCTCTCTTGCAAGACCATTAATAGCAAAAGAAATGGCAGAAGTTGCAAAACTTGAGAATACAAATATTGTTGCACATGGAGCAACAGGAAAAGGAAATGACCAAGTGAGGTTTGAAATTGCTTTCATGCAGTTTATTCCGAATGTTAAAATAATTAGTCCTTGGAAAGATGCTGAATTTCTTAAAGAATTTAAGGGCAGAACTGACATGATTAATTACTCAAAAAATAATAATATTCCAATTACTTCAACAGCAGAGAAACCATTTAGCATGGATGATAATTTACTTCATATAAGTTATGAAGCAGGAATACTTGAAGACCCAGCAGTTGCACCAAAAGCAGATATGTTCAAAAAAAGTATTTCACCAAAAGATGCTCCTGATGAAGAAACCCAAATTGTTATTGAATTTAAAGAAGGAGTTCCTTTTGGAATAGAAAATCTAAATGAAGGAAAAAAAGTGGTTGGATCACTTGAATTATTTTCTTATTTAAATGAACTTGGATCAAAAAATGGAATTGGGAGGATTGATCTAGTGGAAAATCGTTTTGTTGGAATGAAGTCAAGAGGAGTATATGAAACCCCCGCGGGAACAATACTTCACATTGCCCATTTAGATCTTGAAGGATTAGTTCTTGATAAAGAGGTTTCGCACCTAAAAGATATGCTAACCCCAAAAATATCAGAGCTAATTTACAATGGTTTGTGGTTCAGTCCAGAAATGGAGTTTTTGATGGCAGCAGTAAATAAAAGCCATGAAAATTTTGAAGGAAAAGTTCACATGACACTATATAAAGGAAATGCGTTTGTTACTTCACGAAGTTCAGATAAATCATTATACAATAAAAATATTGCGAGCATGGATGTTGCTGGAGGATACGATCAAACGGACGCAAAAGGATTTATTAAGTTGAATGCACTAAGACTAGTTCTCGGTGGTAAAAAATGAAGAGAGATTTTACGGAGATAAATGGCTTTTCAAAAAATGAGCTTGAAAGCATAATTCACTTGGCTTTGGATCTGAAGAAGAATAAAGAAAAATATTCACACTTGCTTGATGGCGTCACAATGGCAATGTGGTTTGAAAAGCCATCTGTACGAACAAGAGTATCCTTTGAGACTGCTATGACTCAACTTGGGGGGCATGCAATATATTTGGATTTTTCAACCATGCACAAGAAAGCAAAAGTAGAAGACGAAATTAAGTGCATAAGCAAAATGACGGACATTATTATTGCGCGTGTGTTTGATTATTCAACAATTGAGAAAATGAAAAACTCTTCAAGTGTTCCAATAATTAATGCGCTATGTAATAAACACCACCCCTGTCAAGCAATGGCTGATATAATGACAGTATTTGAAAATTCAATAGATCCATACAAATCCGAAATTGCATATGTTGGGGATGGGAATAATGTTTGTAACTCACTTATTGATGTAGCAAAGATACTTGGAATAAAAATAAGTGTTTCTACTCCAGAAAAACTTAAACCACTCTCAAAACCAGATTTTTGGAGCAAAAACCCAAAAGAAGCAGTAAAAACTGCGAATTTTGTTTACACCGATACATGGGTTTCAATGGGCGAAGAAGATAAAAAAGAAGAAAAAATAAAACAATTAAGCCCATACCAAGTAAACAAAAATTTGATTAAAGAAAAATTTTTTATGCATTGTTTACCTGCAGTAAGGGGCCAAGAAGTTACAGATGAAGTGATTGATTCAAAAAAATCGCTTGTTTTTGAACAAGCAGAGAACAGATTACATATTCAAAAGGCAATTATTCTTACATTACTAAAAAAGGTGTAAAAAAAATGAAACTTTGGGACAAAGGATTTGAAGTAAATAAATTAATAGAAGATTTTACTGTGGGAAAAGATTACTTACTTGACCAAAAATTAGTAAAATACGATTGTATTGCATCAAAAGCACACGCAAAAATGCTTTATAAAATAAAGTTATTAACAAAAAAAGAATTAGCTGAGTTAATAATAAATCTTGATGAAATAATTAATTTATCAGAAAAAGGAGAATTTGTAATTAATAAGAGTGATGAAGATTGTCACACAACAATTGAGAACTATTTAACAAAAAAACTTGGAGAAACAGGTAAAAAAATTCATTCCTGTCGATCAAGAAATGACCAAGTATTAACTGCCTTGCGATTATATGAAAAAAATGAACTTGAAGAAATATTATTACTTTTAACAGAACTAAAAAAAGTACTTAACAAACAATCAAATAAAAATATAGGAATACAATTTCCAGGATATACCCACATGCAAAAAGCAATGCCCACAACAATTGATACTTGGCTTAATTGTTTTTTTGAATCAACAAAAGAGAATATATTCCTGTTAAAGTTTGTTATAAATTTAACAAACAAATCCCCTTTAGGAAGTGCAGCTGGTTTTGGAGTTCCTGTGTTTAATTTAGATAAAGAATTTACCGCAAAAGAAATGGGATTCAAAAGCACAATAAGTAACCCAATTTATGCTCAGATGACTCGAGCAAAATATGATTCAATAATATTAAGTTCCCTTACACAAATTATGTTTGATCTTAATAAACTTTCAAATGATTTAGTATTATTTAACACAACTGAATTTGGGTATATTATTTTATCAAAAGACTTTTGTACGGGAAGTTCAATTATGCCCCAAAAAAAGAATCCTGATGCGCTCGAACTAATAAGAGCCAACTATCATATTGTTCTTGGAGAAGAATTCAAACAAAAAAGTCTTATTAGCAATCTTCTTTCAGGGTATAATAGAGACATACAACTAACAAAAGAACCCATAATGAACTCAATTGAAATAACAAAAATTTCTTTAAAAGTAATAATTCTGATAATAAATGAACTCAAAATTAATAAAAAAAAGTGTTCAAGCGCAATGACTAACGAACTTTTTGCAACAGAAGAAGTATACAAATTAGTAAAACAAGGAATGCCATTTAGAGAAGCTTACAAAAAAATTGGCAAAAAATTCGACCAATAAAAAAATTGAGTTTTTTTTTAACCAAAACATTAAATTTTTTCTTTGTTAATTATTGCATTTGCGCATTTAATTCCCGCAACTGTTGCTTCGGCAATTGTTTTTGGGCCACTAACACAATCCCCACAAGCATAAACAGTGTCTAAGTTTGTTTTATATTCAGAATTCACAATAATCTTGTTTTTTTCAACTTTAATCCCTTCTTTTTCAAGCCAAGAATAATCTTGCTCTTGCCCAATAGCTAAAATAACTTTATCAAAATCAAAAGTAACTCTTTTTCCTGAATCAATTGGTTTTCTTCTTCCTGAAGAATCAATTTCCCCAAGAATCATCTCAGAACATATTAATTTAGATTGTTTTTTATTAGAAATAAATTCTAATGGAGCAAGAAGAAACTTAAACTCAACTTTATCTTTTTTTGCAAGCTCAAGTTCGCTTCTTAACGCAGGCATTTCACTTTCAGTTCGTCTATAAACAACAGTGGCTTTAGCTCCCTGTCTTAATGCAACTCTTGCAGCATCAACTGCAGAATTGCCTCCGCCAATAACTGCAACTTTTTCCCGTTTCTTAAGCAATTTTTTATTCTCAAGTTTATCTTTTAACAAAAAATCAAGTGCATCAATTGCATTCAAATTATTTTCTCCAACAAACCCAGCCTTTGAGCCAACCCCCGCTCCAATTGCTAAAACAATATAATCAAAGTTTTTCAAAAGGGGTTTAATTGAATTAATTTTTTTTCTTTTAAAAATAACTCCGCACTTTTTTGCAAAACTGATTTTTTCTTTAACCGCTTTTAATGGAATTCTAAATTCAGGAATACCATAAGCAATCATTCCGCCAAATTCTTTAAGCTCATCAAAAACTGTAACTAAATAATTTTCGTTAACAAGTTTTGTTGCAAGACTTAAACCGGCTGGACCTGAACCAATTACCGCAACATTTCTTTTTTTATTCATAAAAAAATAAGTACGCTAACTCCTTTTAAATCAAATAAATACCTTTAAAAAGCTCGTTTAACCAAAAATTTGTATAGTTAACTTTAGGACCTATAGCCCAGTGGATAGGGCGACTGCCTTCTAAGCAGTAGGTCGGGGGTTCGATTCCCCCTAGGTCCGTGAATTTTGGGGATACAACACCTTTCAAAAAAGGGGTTAGGACATTAGACTCTCCCCAGATCTATTAACATTACTTTTTTATTCTACAAAATGCTGTTGATTGCATGGATCGAAAGATAACTTCATTTGGAATAATACTTCTTACAATTATCGCAATTGCTTCAGTTCCATTTATTCCTGCTGAGTTAATTGAACAATATGGCCCAATTGTATTTGCTGTTCCGCTTGGGTTAATCATTGTTGCAATAATTCTTGCTCTTGTTTTGGTAAAGAAAAAAGGAAAACTTGAAGAGCTTCAACAACAAAGACAAAATCTGATTGTTGAACTTAAAGAAGCTGAAAAAAAATATTTAAAACATAAAATTGATCAACCAACATTTGATAATATTTCTAAAGAAAAGCACTCTAGTTTAATTAAAGTTGAAGCACAAATTGATTCACTTAAATCAAAAAATCTTCCAAAAGAAGACCTAAAAAAAGCTGATACGGTTTCTTCTGACAAGAGAAAAGTTTTGTTTGATTTACTTCAACAAAAACAAATAAAAATTCATGAACTAAAAATTGCTGAAAATGGGTATTATAAAAGAAGAATTGATGAAACAACCTTCCAAAAAATTGCCTCCGAAATAAAAAGGGAAATCATTACTATAGAATCTCAGATTCAAGCATTACAAGAAGCTGAAGAGATAAACAAATTAAAAGAACAGCTCAAAGAAAGTGCAAAAGAGATTACTAAGCAAAAGAAAGTTACTGCTGCAAGAAGTAAAGAAGATTTTATGCAACAAATGCAAGATGATATTTTTGATCAAATGCAATAAATCGTTTTTATTTCAAAAGTTATAGAAAAAATGCTAATCAAGTGTGATTCTTTCTTTTACTAGATCTGCAAATTTCTTTACTTCTAAAAGTTTTTTTGCATCAAAATCAAATATGCTTGTGAATGCAATTGTTTCAATTGATTTGATGTTATGCATTAAAAGTAAATTTTGCATTTTTTTAATTCCAAAACCCGGAACTATTCCTGTTACAAAAATAAAAAATTTGGCTTTCTTTGGGGCTGATTTGATTGATCTAATAAATACATTTACTAAAGGGGCTGAAGTTAATGAACCTACTATTGGGGATCCAATAAGTATTGCATCAAATTCATCTAAATCAGGAATGTTATTGCT
>CAZIEL010000027.1:0-6133 GCA_964538165.1 uncultured archaeon
TCTTTATTCTTTAAGATCTGCTTTAAAAAATACTTGCCAAAAAAAAAGCAATCTGAAAAATATATAAACTACAAAATACACTAATTTTTCATGAAACTCAACCATTATGGGCAAGGTGCGATAGAATACTTATTACTAATGGCTGCAGCAGTAGCTGTAGTTGCAGTTGTAATCTCCTACATGATTGGGATATTAACTTTTGTTGGACCAAGCATTGATGAACAAACACTAAGCGGACTATGTAAATCAAAAAATGATGGAGGCCTTGATCAAAACACACTCCTTTGTGGTTGTTATTTAAAAGATTCAACCAAAGGAGAAAAAAATGAATACGGACAATTGATAATGGCATCAAGTGAAACATGCCCCGAACAATTACCTGAAAAATTTAAAAGTGATTTACTTGATTGGAAGTAATTAAAATGAAAACCACAAAAATAAAACTACAAAAAACATTACAAGCACAAGGAGCAATAGAATACTTGCTAATACTTGGCGCAGCAATACTTGTAGTTGCAATAGTAGTAGTTGCAGTAACCAACATTATTCAACAAGGCCAAACACAAACAAACTCGAGTACTTCAAGCCAACAAAAAGCAGTAAACGATTTGTGGAAAATAAAAGCGGACACGGTTGTATTAGCAAAATATGCAAATTCTGGAAATTACCAAACAAAAATAATATTTCAAAGCGAAACAAATTGCACAATAAGACAAGCCCTACAAAGCTTACACAAAACACTTGGGACTAATGATATTTATCTTGGCGGAAATGACAATACGTATTGCGGAATACTTGCTTCTGGTGCAAATGACCCCGCAACACTACCGCCCATATGTGATGGCAAAATAATTGTTGGGCAAGATTATAACTTCCAAGTAAATAATAGTGGTGCACAAACAACTCCTGCAAACACAGTAATTTGGAAAGCATGGTGTGACTAATTCTCAACAATTGACGAAAAGTTAGAAAAGCTTTTAATAGAAAAAAGAAACGCACTATTAATGAAAGGATTTTTTTCATTCGCAGTAATGTTAGCCATGTTAATTTTATTATTTTGGTTTAATTACGAAAATGAAAAAAATATGACTCAGTTTAAATCAATTGAAAACGAACTAATAAAAATTGAACAAGCGAATAAAGAAAGAACTGTAATGGAAAACAATGTGGACAAAATAATTGGCATTAAACTAAAAGAACAAATACTAAAACAAAACTTCAACCTCGCCAGTGCACAAAACGAAATAAATTCTGCTCTTTTGAAATATACCCAAAACAAAACAGAAGCAACAAACTTATTCTATGAAAAAAAACTCGAACTAAATATAAATTATCTAAACAAAAACACGAGTTTAATCATAATAAAAGCAAAAGGAGCAACTTATGGAGAATATGATTACACCTCAAATATTTCAGAAAATGAAATGGTGAGTAAAAAACTTGGAAACAAAGTAAAAACTAATTTTGAAATACCAATAGGGTACTCACAAAAGACCCTGCTACCAAGTGGGTGAAAATTATGAATACTCTTGACGCAATAATTGCTTTTTGTATTTTACTAACTTCGTTTGCCACTCTCCTTGGAATAATTAATTATGAAAAAACACAACTTGAAAGTGCATTTAATTTAGTAAAAGCAAAAACAGAAGCAGTAAAGTGTGCAACAATAATTGATTCAATATTTGCTAATAGTTCTTTGGAATATTCTGATGAAATGAGTTGTATTGTTAAAGAAAATGAAATCACCTATTCCATAAATGGACAAATTAATAATGCTCAAAGCATAGCCAAAGTTGAGAGTCAAAACAACTTAAAGGTAGAGACAAATGAACACTACACAAACTAAAACCCAAAATGCAGGACACACTTTACAAGTTAAAGAAAAAGGAATGATGTTTTCTCTTGATGCATCAATATCATTCATAATTTTGCTTTTTGGAATACTCTTGTTTGTAAACTCTCTCTCAAATAATGCACAAAATGTAAAAGATTCCATAGAAACATTTGAACTTGAAGAAAAAGCCATAATGATTGCTGATTCATTAATGAAAAACTACGATAAAAATAATACTCTTCTTGGATCATGCATAATTGACATTGAAAAAAAGAGAGTTAAATCAAATGAACTTTCAATTGAAAACATCAGAAAAGCAAAACCAATTAAGCTAAAAGACATTTTTGTGGAAAAAATTCATTTCCAAACAAACTTGATAGAAGAAACAATAACACTTGAAAACAAAAAAACAAAAGAATGTTATAATGTAAAAAGATTTGGGCTAATTAACGGAGAAAAAGGAATAGTTGAGGTGCAAACATGCAGAGAAGAGTAAAAAACCAAAAAAATAAACAAAGATTAATGAAAAATGTGTCCAGGAAAAAGGGTTTTGCTTTCTCTTTTGAAGCAATAATTTCCTTAATGCTCTTTTCTCTAATGCTTTTTACACTCTCTACCCCAAAACAAACCACTCTAAAAGAACTTATAATACTAGAACAAGAAAATGATTTAATTAAAGTTTGGAGCGCAACAAATTGGAACGAACAAACACTAATCAAAGACACTCAAACAATCTTTGGAAAAAACGCAGAAGTTTGGATAAACGAAAAGAATATCTTACAGAGTGAAACAAAAAAAAACTCCATTGCAAGCGAAGGAACTTTGTTGGATACGAGCTTAAATGAAAATAAAGTCAAAATAATAGTCTATTTTGATTAACCCAAAACCACATTTATTAAAATTCTATTCGAATCTTTTTTTAATATAACAAAAAACTTTGAATTAAAATCAGTTTTTTGAATCAATTGAATCGAATTAGTCTCAACGAAGTATTGTTTTTCTTCGCTAGAAAAATAAACCACACTGCCCCGCGAATAAACTGAAATTAGTTTTATTGGATAATACTCAAAAGTCTTCTTTGATCCATCAGAAAGAAAATTCATTAAACTAATTTCCTCTAAAACCTCCCCAGTAATTCTTTTTGCCAAAAGAGAATCACTAGCCAAAAGAAATTCTTTAGAAGTTTGATTCATTATAGGTAAAAGCACAGCTAAAGCAGCAAAAAAAGCTGCAAATAAAAGCAAATACTCCAAAGAAGCTTGCGCACGCAAAAAAAAAACCTCTACTTTATGTCATCAATCTTATCAAGCACATCATCTGAAGAATCTTTTAGTTTTTTCGCACCCGCATCACTAGTAGCCTGAAGCTGAGAAACTAATATCAGTACCACTGCAACAACTGCTGCAAGCACAATAATTAGCTCTACAGATATTTGCGCTTTTTCTTCACCCATTACCGATTTATCAAACATTTAAAATCACAAAAAGAACTCGTTTTGGAGAGAATAAAAAGCTTTACACTTTTACGGCGAACGACGAAATGGTTTTTGATTTTTATTAAAACCTCTTTTCTGTGAAATATTTAAACCTGTGTGTACAAAGAACTATGTATGACTCATACAAAAAAATCATTTTTTTATTTCTCTCCACAAGAAAAAAAAGATCTCCTAGTTTCTTGGCTTACACTAAGTTTAGCTTTTGCAGTAGTAATTAACCCAGTTTTTTTTAACATTAGCAATTTACTCTTTTCTCTCCCAGTAGCATTAGTTGCAGTTGGAACAGGATTTGTTTTTCACGAACTTGCGCATAGAGAAGCGGCTAAAGCATTTGGATTTCACTCAGAATTTAGAGCATGGTACCCCGGATTACTTATTGCACTTGGATTAGCAATTGCAACAATGGGAAGCTTTATTTTTGCAGCACCCGGAGCAACATATTTTTTTGGAGAAAATATTACTCGAAAACAAAACGGATTAATTTCTCTGGCAGGGCCTGTTACAAACATAATTCTAGGAATTTTATTATTAATTATTGCAACACTAACTTCTGGGCAATTCATCCAAACAATATTTATTTATGCAGGAACAATAAATTTTTGGTTCGCGCTTTTTAATTTAATTCCAATTTATCCACTTGATGGGTCAAAAGTACTTCCTTGGAAACCAGAAATTTGGGCAGTAATGATAATAATTTCAGGAATATTGGTTTTTGCACCAGGATTAATATTAGGACTCATAGGAATAAAACTTATTTAAAAAAAAGTTAGTACTTCGCTCTAGTTAACATAACACACTTCCCGCCCCGATGATTAGGGTTAGCAAGACCAGTTTTAACTAGAAAATCAAAAATTAATGCTGAATCTCGCGAATTAATTGATTTTCGCACATTATCAATTCTTGGAACCCTTGGGCCAATAACATAAATCATTCTAGCAAGAGATTCAACTTTGTCAGGACCATAAGTTTCCATAAACTTAAATTCATTAATTGCTCTTGAAAAAGTTCTTTGTGCTAAATTTCCATTAGCAAACAATTGAATAACAGAATTTTGTTTTAGAGTCCCTTGTTTTAACATTGATTTCATTTGAATAGACAAATTTGGATTTGTTTTTTCAATTTCTCTTAAACAATAACCAAGATCATCAAACATAGTTCCAACCGTACGCGCAGTCAACTTTGCCGACTCAAGTTTTGCAATATTTTGTCGAGCCGAAATAGCTTCCGCAGTTTCAGAAGTAACTCTTGCTCCGTGTTCAGCTATTCTTTGCTCTCTACTGCCAGCTTTTTGCGCAGAGCTATTTCCATTGCCATTAGATACTCTACTAACCCCCCCTTTTTTTGTTCGAGGCATTGTTGAAATAACAAACTCTCTCAAATCCTTCTTTTCTAACTCCCAAACTTCTTTACTAATGTTTCCCAAAGTTTCTTGTAAAGACTCTCCAAGTTTAACTGCCTTTGCTTTTCTCCCCCCAACAGTAATTTCTTCTTGAGGCAAAGCTAGAGCTTGAATAGTTTCTTTTATTCGCCTTTCAAATAATTGTGCATATTTTTCATGCTCTCTTTCTACCCACCTTCTAGCAACCGCAACTTTTTTATTTGAAACCCCCAACCCCTGTAAAGCAACTTTAATTAATTTATTATTAATTTGACTAAATCTTTGCTTAGCAGTTCGCTCTTCTTTTAATAATTTAATATAACCCTGTTCAACTCGTTGTAAATTAATTTTGCCTGAAAAAAGCTCTTGGGGCCTTACTGTAGAAATATATTCAATAATAACCAAATTTGCAATCGCCCTATCAAAAGGTAATTTTCTCTCGCGAAGGTATCGTTCAACATTTTTTCTTAACTCTGCCCCAACCCTTCCAGTGGCCTCTTTTCCCATATTGTCAGCCATTACAGCCGCCAAAGTTCTAAGACTATCCCCTCTAACTAATCCAGATTCAAGTAAAGCAGCAATTCTATCCCCCTTAATGTTTTTTGTAGAAACCCCACTCTCTTTTGCGTGTTCAACAAGAACATCCCTAAAACGATGCTTATGCCCACTAACAAAACGCAATAATTCTTCTTCAGGCATAGTAGAGTGATTCTTTAAAACATCTTTTGCAATAGCTACATTCTCAGGAAGTTTAATCACCCCAAACTTTCCCCTCAAAACTCTTCTTTGTTTTCTTGCTTCATTAGTAGCCCAAGGAGAACGTCTAGCCATAAACTAAATGCGACAAAACAAGAATATAAACTTATAGGAAAAACTCTAGAAAAAAAAACCAAGTACATTAACCAACATAACTTGGTCGAAAATCAAGAGCATTCTCTTTAAACTCAGAATACGCTTTTTCTGAAGTATCATCAATTGTGGGTTTCATTTTTCTTAAAATTTCTTCAAAATGCTTCATACTAATATTTCCTGGTTTCATTTCATTTTCACTAAGTACCAGTAAAGCGGCCTCGCGCACCATTCCTCCAAGATCCGCTCCAGAAAAACCCTTTGTTTTTTTTGCAAGTTCTTTAATTGAAACACTCTTATCTAATTTTACATTCTTTGTGTGAACTTTTAGGATTGCTTCTCTTGCTTCTTCATCAGGAGCAGGAACCATAATTAATTTGTCAATTCTTCCCGGTCTTAATAAAGCAGGATCAATTAAATCAGGTCTATTTGTTGCTGCAATAAAAACAACTTCATTTAACACCTCTACTCCATCAAGCTCAGTTAATATTTGATTCACCATTCTTTCAGTAACACTATTCCCAATCTCAGTCCCTCTCTTAGGAGCAATTGCATCAAGTTCATCAAAGAAAACAAT
>CAZIEL010000027.1:6233-9449 GCA_964538165.1 uncultured archaeon
ACATTAGGAATCTCAATTGCAACTTCCCTAAGTGCACTGGGTTGAACATCTTTAAGGCCATCAACAAAATCTTGTTGAGTAATTTTTAAATCCTCTAAAACTTCAGGAGGAATTGTTTCTTCTTCTAAATCAATTTTCGGCAAATATCTTCTAAGCGCTTTCATTGCAGCTTCTTTACTTAATGCTTGAAGATCCGCTCCAACAAAACCATGAGTAATTGAAGCAAAATAGGCCAAATCAACTTTATCTTTCCCATCCAATTCAAGGGGCATTCCTCTTGTGTGAATATTTAAAATTTGCTCCCTTGCTTTTTTTCCAGGAACAGTAAATTCTATTTCTCTATCAAATCTTCCGGGTCTTCGGAGGGCCTCATCAATCGAATTTACTCTGTTTGTTGCAGCCATTACAATTACTTCACCTCTCCCCTCAAGACCATCCATCAAAGAAAGTATTTGAGCAACAACCCTCCTCTCAACTTCTCCAACAACTTCATCCCGTTTTGGGGCTATTGAATCAATTTCATCAATAAAAATAATACTTGGTGCATTCTCTTGAGCATCCTTGAAAAGATTTCTTACTCTTTCTTCTGCTTCTCCAACAAATTTCCCCATTATTTCAGGAGCAGAAATTGAAATGAAATGAACTTGTGCTTCATTAGCAACAGCTTTTGCTAAGAGGGTTTTTCCAGTTCCCGGAGGACCATAAAGAAGAATTCCTTTTGGAGGAACTATTCCAAGTTTTTGAAAAAGCTCAGGGTGCTTCATTGGTAACTCAACCATTTCTCTAACTTTTTTTACTTGTTCACTAAGTCCACCAATATCTTCATAAGCAACTTTTGGAACATTTGAGAGTGCATCCTTCACAGGTTTTTCTTTTAAAGAAAATTGAGTATTGTCAGTAATTTTTACAATTCCTCTTGGAGCTGTTTCAATTACTCGGTAAATAAAACCAGAACCAAAAACACTAATCCACACATTATCCCCAATATTTAGTGGTCGGCCTAAAAAACTTTTTTTAAGAATTCTATCATAACCCGAAGCAATAATTCTAACCTCTTCAATTGGAGCAAGCACAACTTTTTTTGCTTCTTGAGGAACAACTTTAGTAACTTTTACCCGCTCATTTAAACCAACGCCCGCATTGTGTCGGATAAATGAATCCATTCGAATAATTTTTTTGCCCTCATCTTCATTCCTAGCGGGCCAAACAATAGCAGCGGTTTTTTTGCTTCCCTCAATTTGAACAATGTCTCCAGAAGTAATACTTAAAGTGGCTTTAGAATCTTTATCAAGAGTGACAATGTTTCTCCCAACATGGGTTGGATCAGGGTCTTGCACCTGTAAAACAACTTCAAACTTCTTGTCCTCAGGTTTTTCAGTCATAAGCGGCATACTAACACCAAAAACTTAATCAATTACTTCGTGTCCGGCAAAGTAATTAACTTCTCTTGATATGATTTCACCTAAAAAGAATTAAAAAGCTATAGAAGGATGTGACAAAATGAGTTTACCTTGTAAAAAAATTACCTAATTTGTTAATTAACCTCAAAATTGCCATTTGGCAACAAAGAAACAAGTTCATCAACAGAAAAAGCCAATCCCTTTTTTTCGAAATACTGTTTTAATTCTTTTGCAATTACTTCTTTTGATTTAGATCCCTGTTTTAGATTAACAAACACTCTGCAATGCTTTTGTATCGCAGAAAGCGGACCACACATCAAGGTTTTTTCTCTTGGAAAATAGCCAATTGCACAAGAAAGAGTTGTTTTTCTAAACCAATTCCTTTCGCCATAAATCATAAACGCCCCAGTCCCCATTGATTCTCCACTTTTCGCACTCTTTGAAACTTGCTCGGGTTTTACATTATACACTTCCGCTTGGGGTCGAGCTTCTTCCCAAGCTTTTGAGAAAGTTGCAGCAAACTGCGCTGCTTCAATCATTGATTGGGGCGGAAACTCAAACTCATTTCCTTTTAGTTCAACGGGAGCTTGAATAAAACAATGAGGTGCACCAAAAACATCAGCATGAAAATAAGTATCGTTCTTTTTCATTCGGTTTTTTACAATCTGCTCATTACTAATTGCATCTCTTCCGCCCACAACCAGTAAATTATCACTCGTAAAGAACCATCTAAAAGATTCAAACCATTTCTTTTTCCGATTCGACTTTTCTTTCTGTGCTTCCTTCAATAGTTTTTTTCTTTCATCATCAGCATCCCTAAATTTCATTTTTTGTTCAGCAATAAAAAGAGCTTTTTTTAACCCCGCGATTTTTCTTTTAACTTCTTTTGATTTTTCAAAATAATTAGCAGCATTTTCATCAAGAGATTTTGATAAATCCAATTCTATTTCCATTTTTTAACACCAATAAAAAAAGAAAAAAAAACAGCATTAATCAAGAGCTGCTTTTTTTCTCATTATTTCAATGATTGAATCCGTTCTTGAACCTCTCTTAAAAGTTGGCTCAGTTAAGTAAAAAACTTGTCTGTCTTTTACTACTTCATAATAACTTGGAATCTTTTTCACATAATTCTCTTGCAAGTTTTTGTGATAAGACTCAACGTCCTCATAAAATTGAAAACTAATTACATTAAAATTACCTGAACCCATTACGGAGTTTAACGCAAAAACATGGGGATCATTTTTTGCCACATCAAGATATTTCTCAACAACATCCCTTTTTGAGAAATCAAGTTGAAGTAATTCCACACACTCAAGTTTGTATCCAAGTTTCCAAAAAGCTAATTTTGGACCATAACCAGAAAGAATTCCTTCTTTGTTTAAATAATCAAGCGAACTTTTAATTGTTGCAAGGTGATAACCGGTTTTTGTTTTAATTCTTCGAACATTAGGTTGAGTACAAGACTTTTCAAGTAATGCTTTAAGAATATTAAGTCTTATTTCATCATCCACACGCATTTTCTGAGCCATTTAATCACCAACAACACTCTTGGCTTTTCGTTGATTGCAACAAAAGGCACCAAGAATAACAAAATGACACACTGAAGGGTATTTAAATGTATATTTTGTTACATAAAACTTTAATCAATATTTAATAAGGCTTAAGAGTACTAATACTATTGTAAAATTGTTTTAAGGAGGGATGTGATAGAGAGTTGTGAAAAAAAAGTTTTTGGAAAAGAGTTGTAGGGTAGGCTCACCAGGCTTTAATGGAAATAAAATCTGATTCTATTCCAGACCCTACAATTCTTTAGAAT
>CAZIEL010000028.1:0-9300 GCA_964538165.1 uncultured archaeon
AGGGCTTATGTCGTTATTTTGGGTTAAAAACCCAAAACAATTATGCAACACAGCACCCCAAAAGTGAATTTTATGATATGGAATAAATTAAACAAATACCCAAAACCGCTCAGATTGTCTGTTGTTGAAGGAATGTTTGCTTCACTAATGTTTGGGGGAGGAATGATTTTTATTGTTCCTTTTGCAGTTTTTCTTGGAGCAAACAAAATTGAAATTGGACTACTTTCCGCTCTCCCAGCTCTTTTTGCGGCTTGGTTCCAACTAGGATCAGTAAGAATACTTGAAGTTTATAAAAATCGAAAAACTCCAATAATGATAATGGTTTTTTTCCAAGCCCTAAGTTGGTTACTAATTGCAGCAATCCCATTTATTTTCCCTTCGAATCAAATGTTTTGGCTAATATTAATAACCACTATTGGAACACTAATTGGATCAGCAGGCGGACCACTTTGGCAAAGTTGGATGAGAAGTCTTACTCCAAAAGAATTCCTCGGCGAATATTTTGGAATGAGAAATGCAATATCGGGAACAGTTGTTTTTCTCACAATGTTTGCATGCGGATTGTTACTAAAAATAATTGAACCAAGCCTTACAGTTTATGTTTTTGCACTAATATTCTTACTTTCATTTATAGGAAGATTATTATCAACACTTATTTTTGGAAAAATTGAGGATCCTCCATTCGAAATAGATACAGATAATAAAACACACATACTAACTTTCATCAATCAATTAAGAAAAGACAATTTTGGTTACTTCGTACTGTTTGGAACACTAATGACTTTTGCAATATCCCTCATTGGACCATTTTTCTCGGTTTATTTACTTGAAGGACTCGGATTAAAATATGATTACTTTACATACACCCTAATCATATCCGCATCAGCAATAGCTTCTCTTATTTCAATGTCTTATTGGGGCAAATTAATTGACAAACATGGAACAATAAAAGTATTAAGAGCAACTGGACTATTAGCAAGTATTTATCCACTAGCATTGATTTTTATCAGAGACCCCCTTGGGCTCACCATTTCGGAAACCCTAAGCGGAATAATATTTAGTGGATTCAATTTGTGCATAGCTAATTTTATTTATGAGTCTTTTGAACAAAAAAAAATAGTTAAATTTGCTAGTTACCAAGCAGCACTGTTTGGAACTGCAACTTTTTTTGGAATAATGCTAAGTGGATTAGTACAAATGCAACAAATCAATTTAGGCATAATCTCCTCCTCATTTTATTTTGTATGCTTGGCCGCTGTAGTAATTAGATTGGCAGTTTATACTTCATTAATTAAAAAAATAAAAGAAGTAAGAAAAACAAAACCAATTAAGAGTGATAGACTAGTGATGAGTGTTTTAACTTTCGAGCCAGTAAGAGAAACGGTTCTAAGTAACATTGCAATAATATTTTTAAGTACTGAGACCTCAATAAAAAGTGCTACTGAAAAAACAATTGTTCTTGTAGAAAAAGTTGGAAAAGGCGGAAAAAAAAGGATTAGAAAGGTTGTTAGAAGAATGGAAAATATTACTGTTGATGGGATAGAAACAATGGGTGGAGCTACAGAAAGAGGGTTTGAGGAAATAGAAAATGTAGCTGTTGGAGGAATAGATAAAATTGAGAATATTACCAAAAAAAATGTAAAAAAAGCAGGAGATATTATTAGAAAAAGAAAACAAAAAGGATTCTTTTGAACTAATTAGGGTAAAAAAGAAACCTTTAAAGTAAACCCTTGAGAAGCTGTTCCTTTAATTAGAGTTCCAGATATTGGTTTTCTTCCTTCAGTGAAAATATGCAAACTACCCCACATATCTCCCCCGCCCATTTTAAAGTGACCGCTAGCTCGAAGAACTTTTGTGTTAGAAAAATCAATTCGCTTAAACTTGTGACCTTCCATTGCATTAACCGACGCAGTAGTTAGAGTCCCTTCAACATCCACAACGTCACAATCCTTAATTCTATTTTGTTCAAGAGCTAATTTAATATTTGACATCAAATCATCCCCTTCATCAAACTGAAGAGTAAGAATTTGTTTTTTAATAGGTTCCTTAATTACCAATGAGTCAATCTGTTTAGGCATAAACACACCACCAAATGACTAGATTTAATCCATCTAATTTTTAAGGGTTGGTTTTGGAATAAAAGTATAACTAAATTAACTACTTTAAAGATTCCTTGATACTACAAATAAGATCCATTCTTCGTTTACTTTTCTTCCCAATCTCTTTTTCAGCAAGCTTTTCTTTTCCGGCCGAGACAATCAGAAGCAAAGTATCACAAGAACCTATTTTTGCGTCTTTTGAAAAATTAAATTTTCCATTCGAATAAGTTGCTATGGCAGTAAAATTCCTTCCTTTTGCTAAACTCAAATCTTTTCCAATTAATTTTGTTCCCTTTGCTTCAAGTTCAATAATATCAAACTCACCCATCCCAAGATTAACAAGTTCAGAAACCGCAGGACGAGTAATCATTAATTCAACTGAATGCGCAGCAAATCTTTCAGAATTAATTGGAATTAAACCTAGTTTTTCTAAAATACTTTCAGTATCTGGGTTTTCTATTGAAACAAAAATCTTTTTCGCGCCAGCACTCTTCGCATAAATAGCTGAAAGAATATTATCTTTTTCGGATTCACTTGCCGCAACAAACACATCACACTTTTCAAGTTCAAGTTCGTCCAAAGTTTCAGGTTTTGAAGCATCCGCATTAACCACATTAACATCAATTTGTTCACTAACTCTAATAGCTTCATCCTTTTTTTTAACAACAAGAATTAATTTATCATTATTCTCGCTCAAAATTAATTTGGATAATTGCAATGCAAATCCAGTAGAACCAACAATTACAATATACATCTGACCAACCAACAACAAAATAATATGCAGTGTTTATATAACTAATTGAATAGAAAAATCAAATTTTACTCCCAACTCCAAAACTCTTAAGCAAAATCAAAAAAGGCAATATTTCCATTCTGCCAACAATCATGTGCAAACTTAACAATAATTTCAAAAAAGGACTCATTGAATACCAAACTTGGCCAGAAAGAAGATTAAGACCAACATTTCCTTGCGCTGAAGCAACAGTAAAAATACTTTCAATCGAACCAAATCCGAATAACATAAATATTATCGAACCTGAAATTAAAAAAAATGCATAAAGTGCAAGATAAGAAAGCGCTTTTAATGCAGCATCATCAGAAATTACCCGATCCCCAATTTTCAACTGAACAATTGTCTTTTGGGGCAAAAACGCTTTATGAATCTCTCTTCTAATTACCTTAAACAAAATAAGAATACGCCAAATTTTTAGTGCTCCTGTTGTTGAACCATAACAAGCACCAAAAATCATTAATAAAATTATAATAAATATTGTTAATGCTGGAAGAGAGTTCAATGAAACAATTGTTGTTGCACCAGTACCAGTTATTGCCGAAACAATATAAAAAAAGCCATCATAAATTGAAGTACTGTGCAAAAAATAAAAGTTTACAAGTAACAAGATAAAAGCAGATGCTATTACTGCTAAAAAAAATTGCAATTCGGGATTTGAAAAAAACTTTTTTACTTTTCCCCTCAACAAATCATAATGATTTTCAAAACTAATCCCGCCAAGTAACATTAACAAAATTGTAACTGCCATAGCATATGGTCCATACACCCCAACCCCTGTGGAATTTGTTGAAAATCCCCCTGTTGCGATTGAAGTAAATGAATGAAAAATCGAATCAAAAAGAGTCATTCCTGAGAGCAAATATAACGCAACTCCAACTAAAGTATAAATAAAATAAATAACCAAAATCGTTCGAGAAATTCTTTTAACACTCATATAAAATTCTTCATTTCTTCCTTCTGCAATAAATAAATTCATTGCGGTTTCTGGTTTTTCATAAAATAATAATGCCATTAACACTATTCCAAACCCACCCATCCATTGAATAAATCCTCTCCAAAAAGCTAACGAAATAGGCAAATTTTCTGGAAAAGCAACCATCGTTAACCCAGTACCACTCCACCCCGAAACGGACTCAAAAAAAGCATCTACTGGAGAAAGCCCATAAAACAAAAAAGGAATTGCTGAAACCAAACCAATTAGCACCCAAGCTACCGCAAGAGAAATTATCGCATGCTTAAACCTAACTTGCTTTTTTCCAATAAATTCTTTTGTAAAAGTAAAAATTACAAACAAAGATAATCCAAGTAAAGCAAAAACTTCTGAATACAACCACTCATTAAGAAAAGCAGAAACCAAAACAGGAACAATCATCGCAGCGCCAACAAAACGCATCATATTTGATAAAGTATGAATTATTATCAAAATATCGTTTCTATCCAACTCCACCATGCTCTAACCATATTCAACTTGTTCTTTTGAGAATAAAAACCTTGCATAAAGCAAGTTTTATTTAAAGAAAAATTTTGAAGAAGGAAAATCTAATGTTGCAAAGTAATCGCTTGTTGTTTCTGCCCGTCTAATCAATTCAATTTCTCCATTTTGATTCAATAATAACTCACTAGACCTTAATTTTCCATTATAATTAAACCCCATAGCGTATCCGTGCGCCCCTGAATTGTGAATTGCAATTAAATCCCCATTTTCTATTTTTGGCAACATTCTATCAACTGCAAATTTGTCATTATTTTCGCACAAAGAACCAACAACATCATATTTTTCTGTTCGTGAAAAGTTTTCTTTTCCAAGAACAGTAATGTGATGATATGCCCCATAAAGAGCAGGTCTCATTAAATTACTCATACAAGCATCAACACCAACATATTCTTTGTAAATGTGCTTTTCGTGAATTGCTCTTGTGATTAAATATCCAAATGGGCCAGTAACCATTCGACCATTTTCCATAACAATTTTAAGTGGTGCTAAATCATTTGCAACAATTTTTTTTTCATATAAATCCTTAATTCCTTTTGAAACAAATTCAAGATCAACTGCTTTTTGTTCAGGCTTGTAAGGAATACCAATCCCTCCACCCAAATTAATAAAATCAAATTTAATCCCAACACTTTTTGAAATTTCAACAACTAAATCAAAAAGCATTTCAGCAGTTTGAATAAAAGCACTTGATCTTAATTCATTAGATGCAACCATTGTGTGAAGCCCAAATCTCTTCACTCCTTTTAGTTTCATTAATTGGTATGCTTCAAATAATTGTTCTCGTGTTAACCCATATTTTGCATCCTGCGGATTACCAATAACATTACCTTCAGCGGTGGCTCTAAGTGGACCTGGATTATATCTAAAACAAATTAATTCAGGTAATTTTCCATCAAGAGAATCTTCTAAGAACTTAATATGGGTAATATCATCAAGATTAATTATTGCCCCAAGTTCAAATGCTTTTTTGTACTCAATAGCGGGAGTATTATTAGAAGTGAACATTATCTCTTCCCCACTTAACCCAATTTTTTCTGCAAGCATTAATTCAGGAAGAGAACTACAATCCGCCCCCATTCCTTCTTCTCTAAGAATATTCATTAGAGTTGGATTTGGACAGGCTTTAACCGCAAAATAATTTTTAAATCCATTAATCCAAGAAAAAGAATTGCATAAATTTTTTGCATTAGATCTAATTCCTTTCTCATCATAAATATGAAAAGGAGTGGGGTACGTTTTTGTAATTTCTTCAATTTGTGCTTTTGTAAAAAATAAATCATTATCATCATTCATACTTCCACCCCAAAATACTTTTTCTAAACTTTTAAATTAACTTTTATACTCTCAATCGCTTTGATTATATTTTCTCTGTGCCCAAAAGCACTCACTCTAAAATATCCTTCACCACTGGGACCAAATCCTGCTCCAGGAGTAACAACTACTTTTGCTTCTAACAAAATCTTATCAAAAAATTCCCAAGATTTCATTCCACTTGGAGTTTTTACCCACAAATAAGGTGCATTTACTCCGCCAGAAACAACTTCAAAACCTTTTTCTTCAAGTCCTTTTTTGATAATTTGAGCATTCTGCATATAATAACTAATAATTTCTTTACTCTCTTTCATTCCTTGTGGAGAAAGAACTGCTAAACCTCCATCTTGAACAATATTTGAAGCACCATTAAACATAGTTGTTTGTCTTCTGTTCCACATTGAATTTAACTTTCCTTCCACTGCATTTTCACAAACACACTTTTTGGGAACAACACTCCAACCCAATCTTACTCCTGTAAACCCAGCCATTTTTGAGAAACTATTAATTTCAATAGCACATTCTTTTGACCCCTCAACACAATAAATTGTTTTTGGCAAAGTTGAATCAGTAATAAATTCATTATAGGCTGCATCAAAAATAATGACTGCTTTATTTTCCAAAGCATAATCCACAAATAATTTTAGTTGTTCTTTTGTTGCAACTGCCCCTGTTGGATTATTTGGAGAACAAATATAAATTAAGTCAACTTTTTGTGTTGGAAGCTTGGGAAAAAAACTATTGCTCTCATTACAAGGCATATAAACTATTCCGCCATAAGTCACACCTTCACTATTTTTACTTCTCCCATAAATAACATTACTATCCACATAAACTGGGTATGCTGGATCTTGAACAGCAACAACAGCATCAGTTGAAAAAATTGATTGAATATTTGAAACATCACATTTTGCCCCATCACTAACAAATATTTCATCAGGCAATAATTCAACCCCCATATTTTTATAATAAGAAACAATGGCGTCTCTTAGATTTTTATTTCCTTGTTCATCCCCATAACCTGAATATGTTTTCACATTTGCAAGTTTATCAACAGAAGAATGAAGGCTAGTTATTATGGTTGGTGAAAGAGGTTCGGTTGTATTTCCAATTCCTAATCTCATAACTTCTACCCCTGGATTTTTTTCAGTAAATATTTTTACTCTTCTTGAAATTTCAGGAAACAAGTATCCTGCACCCAATTTATCATAATTTGAATTTATTTTTACCATACCTTTATCCCCCAACTATTTTTTTGCTTAATATTATATTAACCCAAAGTTTTTCATTTCTACTTTTATTTTCTCTTGTGTTTCAGGCAAAGGCTCACAAATTGGGAGTCTCCAAATAGGTTTGCACCAACCCTTCAATGAAACCATATATTTTATGCACATTGGATTTGTTTCAATAAATGCAGCTTTAAATAAAGGCGTTAATTTTGAATTTAATTTTTCTGCATCAACAAAATTTCCTTTAAGAGCAAATTCAATCATTTCAGAAAACTCTTTTGGAACAATATTACTTGTTGTGCAAATTACTCCATCCCCACTGGCTTTTACTACTTCAAGAGCAATGCTATCATCACCAGAGAGAACAGAAAAATAGGGCGGTGCTTTTGAGATAACATCTTTTATTTGGTTCATATCCCCAGAAGCTTCTTTTACTCCCACAATATTAGGACAATCTTTAATTAACCTCATTAGAGTAGAAGTTTCTAAATTCACCCCACATCTGCTTTTAATATTATAAATAATTATTGGTAGTTTTGTGGATTCAGAAATTTTTTTGAAGTGACGATACAACCCTTCTTGGGAAGGCTTGTTATAATAAGGAAGTACTTGTAACACTGCATCTGCCCCAAATGCTTGAGCGTGAAGCGTCATTTGAATAGCTTCATAATTAGAATTACTCCCAGTTCCCGCAATTACTGGCACTCTCTTGTTTACTTTTCTTACAGTAAAATCAATAACAGTATCATGTTCTTCTGGACTTAGCGTGGGTGACTCACCAGTAGTACCACAAACAACAATTCCGCTAACCCCCGAAGCAATTTGGTGTTCAATTAAATCTCCAAGCGCAGTATAATCAATTAAATCATACTCGTCAAAAGGAGTAATGATCGCTGTATAAACGCCCCTAAATAATTTTTTATTTTCCAAAAAAATCACTTCCCCCCAATTACTTCATTCATTAAGTCATCAATATTATAAAAACCTTTTTTATTTTCAATAAACTCTGCTGCAAGAACTGCTCCAAAAGCAAATCCCTCTCTTCCTCTTGCAATGTGTTTTAGTTCAATTGTATCAACTGGACAATCAAACAAAACAGTGTGTGTTCCAGGAATACTCCCACATCTCACTGAAGCTACATGCAATTCATCAAACTCAGGTTTTCTATCAGTGAATCTGTCAGCCACAATTTTTTTCTTTCTCTCCATCTCATCAAGAATTATTTTTCCAATAATTTGTGCACTCCCGCCAGGAGAATCTTTTTTTTGATTATGATGAATTTCAAAAACAGCGGCATCATACTCAGGAATTTTGTTCATAATTTTTGCTGTTTCTCTAACAGATCTAAAGAAAACATTCATCCCAATACTAAAGTTGCCCGACCAAATGCACCCAACATTTTTTGTAATTTCTTTCATTTCATTAGTTTTATCATACCACCCAGTAGTTCCAATTACTAAGTTTTTTCCCAAACTTGAAACTTTTTTTACATTCTCAAAAACAACTGTTGGAGTAGTGAAATCAATACAAACATCAACATTTTTTATGCTCTCTTCATTAATTTCTTTAAAATCAGCATCCCTCGCAAAAGGATCAATTCTAACCACTTCATGAAATCTTAATTTGGCTTGAGCTTCAACAGCCAAACCCATTTTACCATAACCAATCAAAGCAATACGCAAAGTAACACCAACCCAATAATATGTAATTATTGCGACAAACTATTTATAAATTAGTAATATTTAATACGATATTCGTAGGTTTGCAGACTCTTGTTTAAGTGTAAAGAATCATTTTGAATAAAATGATTCAACTAATAATCTTTCAAAACAGGGAAAGTTTCAGTTTGAATAACCCCATCCACAGACCTAATTGCTTCAAGAATTTGATTTAACTTTTCTAAATTCTCAGCTTGAACAAAAACAATAATAGTAAATCTGCCCGTTACTTCAAATACTTTTGATACCCCAAGTTTTTTTATTTTTTCAGAAATCTTTTGAGTAGGAACTCCAGAAGAAGTAATAATCTCTACAACCGCATTAGTACTCGAACCAAGTTCCAAAGTAAACTTTCGAATAATTCCCTTTTCATTCATTTTTGATACTCTTTGTCTAATCGTCCCCTCTGAAACACCAAGTTCCTTTGCAATACTCAAAAAAGGAGTTCTTGAATCAATAATAAGTTTCTCAAGAATTGATTTATCCACTTGATCCATAACAATCAGTAGAACGAAAACTCTTTTAAATAACATTTCACTATCTATATTCAAGAAAAAAATGATAATTATGAGAAAAATTGGATTAATACTAATTACTTATTATTTTGTTCGATTGTTTTTGCATCCTGCGAAGTTCCTTCTGCAACAATAAAAAA
>CAZIEL010000029.1:0-9297 GCA_964538165.1 uncultured archaeon
GTTCTGGCAGGATTCAAAAAAATTAAATATATTTTCAGCGGTTACTTCTATTTGCAGTAATTTCTCAAAATCTTTTTTCTCTTCTTCAAAATTAGTTAGTGGCAATGTTTGTTCTAAAAATAAAATACACTCTTTTGCAGAATCCTTTTTTTTCATTTCGAGTTCATTGAAATTTTCTAGTGCAAGGATTAATTCTGTGTTTTTTGTTAATAACTCTTGGCAATAATCAAACTTTTCGGGAGGCTTTGAAGAAGATACTTTCGAGTGAAGATAAGTTACTGAAAAAATGAGTTCATTAATGATTTTGTTAGTTGTTTCTTCTTTATTTGTTTCCTTTGCGAGCACATCACACGCCACTTCTAAACGAGAAAAATAATCTTGTTGTTCTTCAAGATTAAGGTTTATTTGTTCTAACTGGTTGTTGATTTCTTTTAATTTTAGTCCCTCTTCGCCGTAGGATAGGGTTCCTTTGTATTTTACTTCGCGTAAGTCTAAAATTTCTTTTTTTATTTCATCTATGCTGATTTTTTCTGTTTCAGCCATTGTTGTTTTCCCCAATAAACTTTTTGCAAGAGTAGAATAATTTTCATTATTGGTTAGTGTCATTTTTTTTTCTTCAATGTCTTTTAGAAGGGTTTCTTCTTTTTTCCAAAGCAAATCAATTCTTTCTGCATACAGGGTTTTGTTTAAACTTACTCTGTTTGTTAGATCGATAAATCTTTTTAGGGAGGAATGGTTCTCGCCCCCCAAATCCGAAAATAATTTAGTATATTCATATCCCGGAAATCTCTCTAGGGCCAGGAGGTCTTGGTTAGTAAAAAATGCGTTTTGGGCATAAGTTATTGCTTTTTCTACAGAGTTTTTTAAACTTGGGAAAAGTATTTCTCCTCCGATTCCAAGATTCTTTAAAAGAGTCCCTTCAACGTAATCAAAACCCTCAATATAAAATGAGTCTTTTTCTATAAGGTGAGTATATCCCTTTGCCGCACTTGATTTTGCAAATGAGTCTGCTTTTTTTGTATAATATGAGACATAAGAATCAGAGTTTGTTGACCCTGATTTTAATTCACTTAATATTTGTCTTAATTCAACTAATGAATCATAGAGAGGTTCTTCTTTTACCAAATCAATTTTTTCTTCAGTTAAGGTTTTCTCTTCAATGGTAACGAATTCAAAACTTTTTTTCATTCCAAGCTCCAATTCAATAAACGCGGTGTCAAGATAATCACTAGTTTTATTTATTTCTCCGCTTAATTCGCTTGCTTTTCCATCCAAACACAGCTCTTTAATTTTTTTTGTGTTGGCAATTGCTCGATTATAAAAAAACCAGCTTCTTGCCACATGATTTTTTATTTCATAAAGATTACTTTCTTGAGAATAATTTAATTTTGTTTTAAACAAAGCATCTACTTTTTCGTAACACGTTTTTTCAGTATCGCAAGGGGGCACATATGCGTAGCTTTCTGAAGCAAGAGAATAACACAAACTTTTTTGTTCGCTAGTCATTTCGTCACAACCGGCAAGAACAAGAATTAGAGCAATCATTATAATTATGAATAAATTATTTTTAAGTTTTTTTTTAAATTGGGAAAGGTTTCTTTTCATTAAAGAGGAGCGATTTTATTTATTTAAAAAGTTTTACGTTTTTTCGACAATTGACTACCTAGTTTGTTAATTCTTGCAATCTTTCTAATACTTTTCTAAATGCAATTGGCATTGGGCCTGATTCTGGAGGAGTGGGGCGGTCACAAAAAATTGTGTCTTTGTCTTTGGATTTAAAACTAATCCCTAATTCGTATGCATAGCACCTCACATTTGCTTTTGTTCCATCATCATTCATTGGCCCATAATAATCATTCAAATCAAAATAGTTGTATTGGTTGATTAATTCATAAAGTGAATCCATTTCGCTTTGCTTTAAAGTAATGCTTTTTTTCATTATGTCTTCGCTTGTCCAACAAGGATTTTGTTGAATCCAATTTGCGCATTTTTCAGAGACTTTACTAGTGTCTAAATATTCGTGTTTTAGTTTGTATCCAGTGATTTCTATTTTGTCATAAGCTATTTCTGCTGAAGTAAAATAATTTAATCGAAAAGTTGAGTAATCAGTAGTTTCCTGTTTTTGGGGGGCCATAAGTGTGTTAGAATCTGTTGTCAAAAGAGGGGTTTCTTGTGGGGGGGTTGGATTTAGGGCTGGATTTGTTCCACATTTTTCTCCTGCCAATTTTGGTTCAGAAACGAGCGTGTAAAGGCACTCATTTTCTTTATTAAGAATTAATTTGCTGTTTAAACAATTCTTTGAAACTTCTTGAGCATCCGCTATTATGAAGGGGTTGATAAGATAATAATGAATAAGTAAGCCAAGTATTAGTCCAATTATTAAAAAAATTACTTTTGGCTTTGCTTTTCCAATTAGTTTTCCAAAAAAATCATTTCCTTGGGGGACTAATTCATCGTAATCATCATCAGGATCTTTAAGGGACATGACAATAATAAGTATCTTCAGAATAAAAACTTTGTTTTTAGATTTTTAATAATTTAAATACTATTTATACATAAGCTCATTTTTACTTTTATCACAGTATATTGGACACTTTTTTCATTTTGGCCAAAAAATTGTGAATATACATAAGTATTTTTTTGAAGCATAAAGTTTGTTTTCTTTAGGAGTAAGCTTTATAAATAAGTTAGTCTTTCTATGTGTTAGAAGTTTTTTTACAGGTGTGAAAAATGTACAAATATACAATCGCTAGACAACTAGCATCAAAAAGAGTAATCACTAATAGAGGAGATGAGGTTGGCAAATTGGTTGACATAATCGTTTCTGAAGTTGGTGGGGACATAGAGTACTTGGTAGTTGAAGTGGACAGAAGCTCAAGATTGTTATCTAAACTAGGAAAAGTAGACAAACTCATCGAAGTTCCATATGCTGCAGTAACTGCTGTTAGTGATGTGTTCATCGTTGATGAAAGAGAAATCCTAGAAGATGTTCAAAAGAAAGATTAGTTTTTATCCCCTTGCGCGCCAAGACACTAAAGTTGAGGCTGCGCTAGGAAAGTTAATTCCCAAGTACGCTATTTCTTTGGCGAAAGCCAATTAATTTTTTTCTTCTGGAAAGAAGATTTTTTTTACTTGTAAAAAGAGATTATTTAAATATTCCTTATTTTATTGAATATGTATGGGAATAATAAAAAGAGCAAGAGTTAGTGTTGCTGCAAAATTATTGAATGTTGCAAGAAAACCTTATTCTTCACAGTTGAGTAAATATAACTTAAATGCAATTAAAGCGAAAAAATCAAGAGAGGCCGCAATGAGGGGTTATGCTTCTCAAAGAATGACTGCAAGGGCGTTTGCTGATCTTGAAGGGCTTGAGCATTTTGAAAGTGCAACTGATGCGGCTACTCACTTGTCAAGAATACGTTCGAGCGCAGATTCTCATTTTGACAGAGCGAATCGTTATGAAGAACAAGCCCGGCCATATTTAAAAGGTGCGAAAAAAGCAAGAGCAATAAGAAGAGTTGGGCGCAAAGTAGCCAGAGTAATCGCCGGCAAACCATTAAAGAAATAATTATTTTTTTTGGGTTTGTGAATAATTTACTTTTACAACATTTTTTTTAAAATCAATTTCTTTGATTATTGGTTTAATTAAATTAATTTTTTCTAGAACCTCTTTTTCACTTAATCCTTTTTGTTTTGCTTTTTTTATTGCGCTCATAAGCTCATTTAGTTCATTATAATGCAGATAAATTTCTTCCCCTATCTTTTGGGCATCTTCAGATTGGATTTCCATTCCAGCGATTTGGTTTTGTTTTGTTTTCATTTCTTTTAAAAATTTTTCTTCCTTTTTTCTTTCTTTTTGCGGTTCAATAACAACAATTTCTTTTTTTATGTCGCCGGAGAGCAATAAAATGTTTAACGCTGAATTGATGCTGTCAAATTCTTTCTCTTTTTTTCTTCCAATTTCAATTGAATAAAGTACATTATCACTTAAATACACTTTTTTTTCTTTTGAAGAATAAATTTCTCTAATTTTTTCAAAAATTTGTTTGATTTCTTTATTTGTTGCTTTCGTAGAATCCTTTTTTTTATCAAACTTTAGTTCATCAAAAGCAAATTCAAGCAAAACAGGGGATGTGTTAAGAAGATCAATGCATGCACCAAAGAAAGTTTTGCTGTTTTCTTTTAGCTTTTTTTCAAAGTCTTCAAGTTTCTCTTCTAGAGGGTTAGCTCCTTTTGAAGAAGGAAATTTATATTCTTCATTTTGTTCTAACTTTCTATCTTTCCACTCTTCTCTTCTCTCAGCTCTAATTATTTTCATTTCTTTGTTACATAAAATTAGATTGCCTTTTGCAAAGAGTTCAACAATCAACAGCATATCCAAAAACTCAAACACAACAATTCTGTCCACTCCTTTTTGTTTTATTGAAATAATTCTTTGATTATCTAAGTACTTTTTTATTAGCGCGGAAAATCCTCCGGGGTTTTGTTTTGCGGGAAGAGAATAATTTGAAATGAAAAAAGAATTTGGGGTGATTATGAGTTGCTTATCTCCTTGGCTTTTTGTATGAATTTTTATTTTAATCCAGCCATTTTCGAGTGTTTGGGCATTATTAATGAATCCATTTTCTAGAAAAGAAATTTCTTCCACTAAGTGTTTTAGGGTAAGATTACTTAATTGTATTTCCATGAAATAGTATTATTCAGTTTATAATAAAAACACAATCTAAAAAAAGAATTTGGGCGCTTTTTTGCGCCCAAGTATTATACTCAATTTACAGTAAGCCACCAAATAGGCCTGTTCCTGATAATGAACTCATTAATCCTGCCGCAGCAACTCCAAGTACAACTATTGCAATAATTGCAAGTATTGCAAATATTACAAATAATATTACCATTGGAATTATTATTGACAAAGCCGCTTTTAACATATCAAAGCTTTGTACCGCTGCTATTCCTCTTATACTTAAGTACAAGTTATACAGACCAATTATGAGTCCGATTGGTGCTAATAGTATTCCTACTAATCCAACAATTATTGCTATTGGGCCTATAGCGAATATACCCAATACTCCTTGGATTATTGTTAAAACTAAAGAGAATGTCATCATTATTGATGCATCAATTACTCCAATAGTTCCCACCATTGCTCCATAACTTCCTTTTCCTCCAAGCAATTTAGCAAAAATGTGTACTATTCCTGCTCCAATTACTAGTGCTAGTACTGATATTATTGGAGTTGCTATTACTGCTATTATTCCTCCAATTATTGCGCCGATTATTCCTGCGCCTAGGCCAAGTCCTGCTCCTTGAAGTCCTCCATTGAGTCCTCCTCCAAGAGTTCCGCCCACTATTGCAGCTATTCCTCCAAGAACCGCACTGATTAAGCCAATAATTATGCCCGCAACAAGAACGTTAATTATTCCGTTCATTGCTTCTGCTTCTTTGGCTACTTTTTCAGGGCTTTTCTTTAGTAAAGCTACATCAATCCAATTTCCTATCATTGAAAATCACCTTTTCTGCTCTTAGGAGCAGTTTGTTTTGAAAGACAAATGTTGCTTCCATTATTTATACTTGTCTAAAAGTGCTAAAAAAAGGGTTTTTAGAAAAAGAGGCTCTAAAAGCTCTTTTTCTTTACCATTCAAATAAAATTAAGGGTTGTTAAACAAAGTATTTCATCATTATTTTAACAAGTCCCGGTCGCTTGATTAATTTTTTTGTAAACAAAACCGCTTTTTCTGTTTTGCTTAAGGTTCCATTTCCAATATCAAGTGCTTCTTGCATTGTTAGTGACTCTGCCAAGTAATTAAAATCGTCATCACTAAGTTGTTCAAGCAAGTGTCTTGATTTTAATCTTACTTTTAGTTCATTTCCGCGAAGATCAAACCAATCTTTTGTGTACGCATTAAGTTGATTATTATCAAATTTATTTGCTTTGAGTGCTTTTATTGCGTGCTGTGCAGCAAGTCTTCCTCCTTCCATTGCTATTCCAATTCCTCCACCATGAATTGGGTCAACCATGTGCCCCGCATCTCCCGCAACAAGCAAGTTATCTGCAGTCATTACTTCTAAAAATCCGCCAACCGGAATTCCCCCCGCATTAACTTCAATTATCGAACCTTTTTTTATTCCTTCTTGGGAATCAATCCATCTGTCCAAATATTGTTTAGCATTAATTTTTGTTTGATCAGAAACATACGCCCCAATTCCAATTCCAACATTTGCAGTGCTATCCCTTTTTGGGAAAATCCAAACATATCCTCTTGGAGCAACCTCTGTTCCAAAGAATAAATGCAAGCAGTTTTCATCATACCCACTAATTCCAGTCATTTCATATTGATATCCTGAATCAGTATCATTTAAGTTATTTTTTGTATTGAGTCCAAGCATTCTTGCTACAAGTGAATCAATTCCGTCACAAGCAAGAACTAGTTTTGTTTTGAATTCTTTTATTTCATTATTAACTTCAACATTTAATTTAACAATTCCATTTTCTCTAGTAGCAGAAACGACTTGATGTTTTAGTAATATCTTTGCTCCCTTCTTAACCGCTTCAATAGCAAGTTCTTTTTCAAACATTTTTCTTTCAAGAACATACCCTAGGACTTTTTTGTCTTTCATTTTTACTTGTTTTCCATTTGGTCCATACAAAACCGCCCCTTTTATTTCTTGGACAGCCCATTCTTTTTTTGGTTTAATATTCATTATCTTAAACCATCTATTACTAAGTCCTTCAGCACATCTTTTTGGGCAACCAATTTCTTGCTTTCTATCTAAAAGTAGTACATTTGATTTTGCCTTTGCTAGTTCAAGTCCAGCAGCAAGTCCAGCAGGTCCCGCTCCAACAACAATTACATCGTAAATAGTTTCGTTTGTACTCATCAAATCACCCTTACTTCTCCAAGCTCATTGCGCTAATCGGACAAATTTTTACACACGCTCCGCAAGAAATGCACTTTTTTTCATCAATAACTATTTTTGTATCTTTTAGTACTATTGCTTGTACTGGACACACACCAACACATGCTCCACAATACAAACACTTACTTGAATTATTTTTTGCTACCATAAAATCACTATCCATTTTTGAAAGATAAAGCTTTTAATTCAAAGACAAAAGGCAAAAATTTGAATAATTTGGCGAGGTTTCTCTTCACTCAAGAAATTGTTCATATTTGTCTGAGTTAAATCTATACAAAAACCTCTTTATTTTTTGTTTTTGAAAAGAATATTTTTTTATTACCTCTATTTTTGTTCCTTTGTATTCTTCAAAATTGTGTTCTTGGGCAGGGTCGAGAATTAAAAAGTCGTTTTTGAGTTCAGTTGAAACAAAAGCGTGTGTTTTTAGGTTGTCAAGTTCTGCAATTATTACTTCCGCTTTACTATCTCCCAAAGATTTCATTGCAGCGCATAAAAAAACCGCAAAATCTTCATCATCCGCAACTTTTACTTCAATTATTTCTCTTGGAGAAAGCCAATAATTTACATTAAGATCAACATCAACAAAAGAAACTTCTTTTTTTACAAAATCAAATACTTGTTTTAGGGAAGATTCATAATCTGAGTCAAAAACATACCCTGCGTCTTTAAAATCTTCAATAATGCTTTGAACAGTTAAATCGCTTCCATCAACCAAAGCTTTGATTTCTCCAATCGTACGTTTTTCCCTTTCATTAATTATATCCGCATATTTCTCAAGTAAGAACTTGCATAGCTTTAATTCATTTTCACTACCACTCATAATACATAATTTAGGAGGAAAGGGTTAAAAAGTGGGCTTAATTTATAAGGCTAAAATAGCTTGTGTGTTGTTGTTTTGCCAAATCTAGCCATTATAAAAATTTGTTGGCTTTTTTTAGATTGCTTCTTCATCAAAAATAATTGTTTTTCCAAGTACTTTTTGGGCAAACTCTTTAACATCAGATAAATCTTTTTCCATTTCGCTTTTTCCAACTTCAACTCTTTTTTCAAAAAAGTCTCTTTTTTCTTTTAGTTCAATTAGTTCTCTTGCTAGTTCGTTCTCTTTTTTTTCGTCTTTTTCTATTTCTTTTTTTATCGCACTTTTTTCTAGTTCTTTGTTTAACTCAATTTGTCTTTTTTGGAGTTCATTCATTTTCCAAAACACTTTTCCAAAAAAATCAAAGTTAATTATTTCTTGCAATGCAGCAAGTCTCTTTTCTTTTTCTTTATCCTTTAATTCAACAGCCCCTTCTTCAATTGCTTTTAGTATTTCCCCCAGCACTCTCTTAAATGTTTCAGCTTTAGGATCTTTTTTTAATGCCAAAATTGGATTTGTAATGAAAAGATTAAGCATTTCTTTTTCTTCAGCCCCCATTTTCCATCTCCCCGAATCAACAAGTTGTTTAAATCTTGCAAGAGGCCTATCAATATTTATCAGCAGTGCGCTAATTTCTGTTTTCAGGTCCTGTTTTTCATTAGTAAGCTTTGTTAATTCTTCTTCAAGCTTTTTTAATTCCACCATTTCCTTTCCAACTCTTTTTGAAAGCATTTTTTCTTTTTGTTCCTCAATTTCATTTTCTTTTTGATTAATTTTTTCCTCATTATTCTTCTTTTCAATTAATATTTGTTCAATTTCTTTTTTTTTCTTAATTGAAAAGCCAATTTTTTCTTTAACTTTTTCATATTCAAAAAAGTCTTTTTCTTTTGCAAAAGCCAAATTAGTTTCGTTGTATAAATTAAGCAATTCTTGTAATACTTCTCCCAAAGATTTCATTTCTTCTTTTAAGTAAAAGCTTGTATAAACAATATTTTTTCTAAAAGACATTACTTCGTTTGCTAATATTGCATAGCTTTCGCCATAATAGTGCCTTGCATCATTAATTGTGATTCCTCTATCTTTTGGGTCGATTTTTTCAAGCACTCTTTTCATTTGTGTTTCAAGTTGTCGTTTTGAAGTAAGCCCGGCTTTGTTCATTCTTTCATTTTCTTTACCTTCAAGTTCTTTTGTGGAAATAGTTTGAAGTAGGTTAGTTGCTTTTGAGTGCAAATATTTTACTTGGGCAAGATTCTTTGCAGAGAGATCCTCTAGTTCATGCTCTTTTAGTAGAAAGTTCTTTTCAATAAGCATTGGAATTTGTGCAATGTTTGTTCTAATTAACACGGATTCTTTTTTGAAAATATTTTGAATAGTTTGAATAAATTTTGCAATTAATGAAAAAACCATGCTTAAATTAGAAATTAAATGTTTAAAATAAGCACACATTTGTTTCTTTTTCTTTCAAAAGGTATGTGCTAACCGTTTTCTAGGTTTTGTTTGATTTGTGTGAATGGGTTGAGTCC
>CAZIEL010000030.1:0-9271 GCA_964538165.1 uncultured archaeon
CTGGACAATCAGATTTGAATTTTTCGCTCTTTGACGAAGTACTTGACTTTAATTTGGCTTTTTAATCCTTCCCCGCCAAAGTTTGTTTGGTGATGCTAGTGGTTGGTACTGGAAAGGGGTATGGAAAGACAATTCTTTTTGGAGAACACTTTGTTGTTTATGGCCTTGAAGGAATTCCTTGCGCTTTAGGCCAAATCACTACTGCTGAAGTAAAAAAAGTTTTTGGAGAAAAAGGCTATGAATTAATTGATAACAGACCCGCAACAAGGGGATATAAAGAAGAAAAAAATGGGGAATATACTGCTCTAATATCAAGAATTTTAGAGTTTATGCAAGTAAAAAGCAAAGTGCAAATTACTCTTAGTGGAAATTTATTTGCTGCAAGCGGAATGGGGGCTAGTGCAGCATGTGCTGTTGCAATCGCAAGAGCAATAAATGAAGAATTTAATATGAATTGGAATGATGAACAAATAAACAAAGCTGCATTCGAAGGAGAAACTGCCGGAAGCGGTACTCCAAGCGGAATAGATAACACTGTAGCAACATACGGAGGGTTTTTGCTCTTTAAGAAAAATCTAACTGGCGGAACAAACAAAACAGAAGTAATAAAAATAAAAAAACCAATCGAAATTGTACTTGCAAACTCAGGAAAAACTGCTCTGACAAAAGAAGTGGTTGGGGATGTAAAAAAACTAAAAGAAGCGGATCCAAAAAAGGTTGAAAAAATATTTAAAGAATATGAAAGTCTTGAACAAGAAGCAATAGTTGCATTAAAAAATTATGATTTGAAAAAACTTGGAGAGCTAATGGACAAAAATCATAAATTACTCCAAGAAATAACTGTCTCTTGTAAAGAACTTGACGAATTAGTGACAATTTCAAAAACTGCAGGCGCGTTTGGAGCAAAATTAACTGGGACAGGAAGAGGCGGAATGATGATTGCTCTAACACCAGGAAAAGAATTACAAGAAACTGTTGCAAAAGCAATAGAAAAAGCAGGGTATGCTGCAACAAAAACACAAATTGGATAATTTGGTTAAATTATTTTTGGAGAATCAATTATGGTTGAAAAAATGAGTGCAAAAGCAAGCCCTGCAATAATTCTTTTTGGAGAATATTTTAATGAAGTTGGTGGGCCAATCGTTGCTTTTCCAGCACAAGAATTTATTGAGGCAAAAATTGAGAAAAAGAAAGAATTAGATGATATTGAAATTGATAACCAAATAACAAAAGAAAAATTCAAAAAATCTGAAGGAAAAGAAAAATTAGAATCAAAAATAATTGAAGAAATATTTTCTAGCGAAATTGATGTTCCAAAAAAAGGATTCAAATTAATTATAAGCGGAAACCTTGCTTTAAACGCTCCAGGATATAATTGGGCACTATGCGCAGCAATAACCAAAACAGTAAATCAACTGTCAATCACAACTTGGAAAAATGATGAAATATTTGCGGCTTCAATGAAAGCAAGCAAAATAATTCACGAAGATAAAATACACTTAGCTAGCGCAGTGTATGGATCATTTATTCAAGTTGATGAATCAAATGAACCAAAACCAAGACCATTTCATCCAGGCAAACCTTTATTTTTTGTGTTAGCAAACACTGAAAAGATAGTTGAAAAACACACTCCTTCAGATTCACTAAAAAATCATGTTTCTGATTTGAAAAAAATTGTTTTGAAATCAAAAAATGAAATGAAATATGCTGGAGTTATAGAACTAGGAAAACTGATGAACCAAAATCATTCTCTTCTAGCAGAAAATAAGCTAGCTAATAAGGATACTGACCAAATAATAAAAATATCAAACTATGAAGGAGCACTTGGGGCAAAAATAACTGGGTATGAAGGAAAAGTATTAATTTTATGCGAAGGAGACAAACAACAAGACAAAGTACTTGCTTCACTAATTGGAAAAGGATTTAGTGCGATAAAAATTAAAGTAAGTTAAAAATGAATGGTTGTTATGGCCGAAGAAAAAAAGAGAATAATTGTTGCAATAACTGGTGCAAGCGGAACAAACTATGCAATAGCTCTACTAAAAGAACTTAAAAAACAAAAAATTGAAGTACACTTAATAATAAGTGAATGGGCAAGTGAAGTACTAAAAGAAGAAACTGGTAAAAAAGTAGGTGCGCTAAAAAAACTTGCTACACAAACCTATTCGAATAGTGACTTGGCTGCAAGCATTTCCTCAAGTTCTTTTTTAGTGGATGGAATGATAATACTTCCCGCTTCGATTAAAACATGTTCAGAAATATTGCATGCACACACAAGCACATTAATCTCAAGATGTGCAGACAACATGCTAAAAACAAAGAACAAATTAGTAATTGGGGTACGAGAAACCCCTCTTAGCGGGCCGACTCTAGAAAATTTACTTAAACTCTCAATTTATGGAGCCATAATATTTCCGCTTAGTCCCGCATTTTATCACAAACCAAAAAAGATAGCAGATATTGAGGCATTTATTGTGGGTAAAGCGTTAGACTTATTAGGAGTACCTAACAACAAATATAACAGGTGGAAACACTAACTGTTTAGTGGGGATAAATTATGCGAGCTAAAGGATTAATGACACCAAGAAAATATTTAAAGAAAGTTGGTAGAAGAAATGCTGTGGGAAACACAATGTTAGTTACTTCAGTTCCAGCTAGTGTATTAGGTGTGCCTGGTGCTTTAATGAGAGAAAAAGCTAATGAGATAATATACCGAAATATTGCTGATGCACAAGGAAGACCAAGAATAGCACAATTATTTGCAAGACGGTATGGTCATGACCCTGAGTATGTAAAAGCGCTTTTAGATGCTGCGAAAAAAAATAAGTTAAACCCGGCTCAAAGAAAAAGATTTGCAAGACTACAAGCACAAGCAGAAGAAACTTGGAGCTAATTATTTTTAAGGTGGTAATAATGAGTTTTCGAGATTTTGTAACAAAAACGGATTATACAATTGAAAAACCAGTTTCTAAACAACTTGAAGCAAGTGGAATAATTTATTCAGCCGGAGATAAAAGTATACTATTTAGCAAAATAAAAGAATCAAATTACAAAGTTGCTGCAAATGTATTTGCCTCAAAAGACAAAGTTGCAAAATACCTCTCTTGTGAAGTAAAAGACCTTGTTCCAATAATGACTAGTGCATTAAACAAACCAACAAAACCAAAAGTCATTACAAAAACAGATCACCAAGAAATAGAAGTTGATCTTGAAAAATTACCGATTCTTTTACACACAGAAAAAGATGCTGGAAATTATATTGCAAGCGGAATAGTAATAGTAAAAGATCCAACAATTGGGCAAAATGTTTGCTACCACCGAGGACTAGTTATTGCAAAAAACAAAATTGCGATGAGAATACTTGAAAGAAACACAATGGAATTATTAAAAAAAAATAATGGAACTCTAAAAGCAGCATATTGTATTGGAATTGGGGGAGAAACCGCTCTTGCTGCAGCAATGGCTCCACCTTTAGGAGTAAACGAACTAGAAATTGCAAACTCAATTAAACCAATAGAAGTAATTAAAGCAAAGTTATTTGACGCAGAACTTCCAGCGGATTCTGAGTTTATAATGGAGGGGACACTAACATTAAACGAAAGGCACAAAGAAGGTCCATTTGTTGATTTAACTGGAACAAGCGATATAGTAAGAGAAGAACCAGTGTTCACCGTTGAAAAAATTTATGCAAGACCAAACGCAATCTACCACGCACTTCTTCCTGGCGGATTTGAACACAAAATATTAATGGGGATGCCAAGAGAACCAACAGTATTTGATGAAGTAAAAAAAGCAGGTGTAGAAGTAATTGATGTAAGTGTAAATCCAGGCGGAAGCTCATGGTTTCATGTTATTGTGAAAATAAATAAGAAAACTGAAGAAGATGGAAAAAAAGCGATTGATGCTGCAATGAAAGGACACACAAGTGGAAAACACTTCTTTATTGTGGATAAGGACATAAATATTTATGATCCTTTAGAAGTAGAATGGGCAATGGCAACAAGATTCCAAGCTGATAAACAATTATATTTGTTTCCAAAACAAAAAGGATCCTCGCTTGACGCAAGTGCAGACCAAATAACAAGAGAAACATGCAAAGCCGGATTTGATCTAACAATGAGACTTGAAAAAGTAGCAAAAATGACAAGAACAGAATTTCCAAAATATGATGTAAAAAAATATTTGTAAGGGAAATGTATGGCTAAACTTCCAAGTGCACAAAAAAAGGCTACTCGTTTAGAAAAACGGAGAGTAGTTGCTTTCGATGTGGATGGTACAATAGCAGATACTGCTTATGAGTGCTATATTCAAAGTATTGCAACTTGGCCGGATGTTGGAGGGAAATTAAAATCATCCCCCCTTGTTGAAAAGCAATTTTTAACTGCAAGACCCTTAATTACAAAACGTGAACACTTTTTCACGGTTCTAAGAATGATAGAAGAAAATCCAAATATTAACTTCAATAACATTACTCAAAAACAAATGAATGAGGCTTTTGCAAAGGATGCTGAAAAGTCAAAACCCTTTAGTGCTCAATACATGGTACATCGAGAAGCGATGATAAAAAATGACCCTGTTAGGTGGGCAAGGCTAAATCGTTCATTTCCAAAAATTGCTCAAGCAATAAAGCGAGCAAGAAAATACGCTGACATTTATATTGCTACAACAAAAGACCGCAAATCAACTATTGAGCTTTTGGGCAGATATGGAATAGCCATTCCCCCTGAAAAAGTTATTGCGGTTGATTTTTCAAAAGATAAAAGAGAACAACTTAAAGAAATATCAAAAAGAAGTGGCATGCCCATTCATAGAATAGTTCTTGTCGAAGATGCGATAGAACAAGTAAAAGCCGCTCGCGAAGTTGGTGCAAAAGCAATGTTGTACCAAAGAGGGTATTCAACACTTGGACAAAAAAAAGAGGCAAGGCAAATGTGTGTGCCAATAGTGGACTGGACAAAAAAGCGTGATATGAGGCGAATAAAAAGAATGACTCGATAAGAGAAATTAATTTTATTAAAAGGATTTGAGTAAATAGGAAGTGAGTGGTATTATGGAACTAACAAAACAAGAACAAAAAATGGTTGAAGGTAAAGGCGGAAACGCGGTAAGAAAATCAATGGAAATTTTAACTGCGCTTGGAGAAATATATGGTGCAAAAAGACTCATTGATGTAACCAGCGTACAAATCGCAGGGGTTAGTTATGATAATCTTGGAGATGCTGGCCTTGAATTCCTTGATGACTTAGCAAAAGATGGAAAAGTAAAAGTTCTAACAACCCTAAACCCCGCAGGAATGGACTTGGAAAACTATAAAGCTTTAGGAATAAGCGAAGATTTTGCAGTAAAACAAAAACTAGTAATAGAAGCATTTACAAAAATGGGAATACTTCCAACTTGTACTTGTACTCCGTACTTAATTGGAAATAATCCACACTTTGGGCAACACATTGCATGGAGTGAAAGTAGTGCTGTGACTTATGCTAATTCGGTTTTAGGAGCAAGAACAAACAGAGAAGGCGGGCCAAGTGCACTAGCAAGCGCACTAACCGGAAAAACAGCTGAATATGGAATGCACTTAGATGAAAATAGAAATGCACAAGTGAAAGTAAAACTAAAAGCAAAAATAAGCGGAACAAGTGAATTTGGAGCACTGGGAAAAGCAATTGGAGAAAAAATAAAAGCAAAACCCGCACTAATCTTAGGAATAAAAGAAGCAAGCATAGAAGAACTAAAATCATTTTCAGCAAGCATAGCAACTTATGGTGGTGCAGCAATATTTCACATAAAAGGAATCACTCCAAATAAAACACCAACTCCAAAAGAAGAAATTACTTTAACAAGAGAAGATATTGATAAAGCTCTAAGCGAAATGAACATGGAGGATTGTGAAATAGATTTTATTAGCGTTGGGTGCCCTCACGCAAGTATTAACGAAATAGCAAAACTTGCAGAATTATTGAAAGGAAAAAAAGTTAAAAAAGAATTTTGGATAACAACTGCAAGACCAACAAAAAGAATTGCGGACTCAGCAGGGTACTCGAAAATAATTGAGGAAGCCGGAGCAAAATTTGCTGCTGATACTTGTTGTGTTGTAGCACCAATAAAAGGAAGATTTAAGTGCCTTGCAACAGATTCTGCAAAAGGGTGCTATTATGCATACTCAAAAAACCAATCAAAAACAAAAATAATGCCAATAGAAAAATTGGTGGAAGAAGCTTGTAAGGAGATGAAAAAATGACTACTCTTAATGGAAGAAAAATATGTAAAGGGATTGCAGAAGGAGAAGCACTAGTTAGTACACAAGGAATTAGTTTTTTTGGTGGTGTAGATCCGGCTAATGGAGTAGTAACAGAAAAAGGACACGAACTTGAAGGAAAAAGCATTACTGGAAAAATATTAGTGTTTCCGCAAGGAAAAGGATCAACTGTTGGAAGCTATGCGCTTTATAGAATGAAAAAGCAAGGAACTTCTCCTAAAGCATTAATAAATAAAGAATGCGAAACAATAGTTGCAGTGGGAGCAATAATATCTGAAATTCCTTGCGTGGATAAAATTGATATAACTCAAATAAAAACTGGGCAAAAAATAAAAGTTGATGGAGAAAAAGCGATTGTAGAAATTGAATAAGGTGTTTATAATGAAAGACATGTTTGTGATAAAATTTGGCGGATCTTCAATAACAAAAAAAGCTGACAACAAGTTTGAGATGAATGAAGAAATTCTTTCCCAATCAGCTAGTGAGTTAGCTGGAGCAATAAAAAAGAATAAAAAATTAAAAATTGCTTTGGTTTGTGGGGTGGGGCCATATGGCCACACAAACGTAAAAATGTACGATATTAATAATGGAATAAAAACTGATGAACAAAGAAAAGGAGTGAAAAAAACTAATGATGATTGTAGCTTTGTTGGAAAAACGGTTGCAGAATCTTTGGAAAAAAACGGAGTGGCGACAAGATATATTCCCGGGTACCAAGTTTGCGAGCAAAAAAATAAGAAAGTTGAAAGTTTTGATTTTAAACCCTATGAAAAAGCAATCGAAGAAGGATTTGTTCCAATTACAACCGGAATAATGGTAAAAGATAGTGAATTAGAGTGGAGCGTAATGAGTGGCGACAAAGTAATTGCTCAACTTGCAAGACACTTTAGACCAGAAAAAGTATTAATGGGTACTGATGTTGATGGGATATACACTGCTGATCCAAAAGTTGATTCTAAAGCAATACTAATTGAAGAAATAAATCGAAAAACAGTTCCAAAAATACTTGAAATGGTTGGAGAATCAAAATCTGTGGATGTGACTGGGGGAATGAAAGGAAAACTAGAACAATTAGCAGAACAACTTGATGGAACTCCTGCAGAAATATTCAATCTTTTTAAAAAAGGAAATTTAGAAAAAGTGTTAGTTGGAAAAGAAATTAAAGACACAAAAATAAATTTGTGATTAAAATGGTGCAAAGACGAGGGATTGCTCTATTTGATGTAGATGGTCCCTTGCGCGGGGGAAACATAGCACACTGGCCCGAGTACTTAGCACAAGAAGGACTTTTTTCAATTGTTGCGCTAGAAAAAGTGCGAGCCGATGTTATTGCTTTACATTCAAAAAGAACCACTTACAAAGAATTTGCAAAAAATATACTAAATCACATGGCACAAGGAGTAAAAGGTCAAAGCGCAAAAAAAGTTAAAGCAGCTACAAGAAAATTTGTAATGCAACCGAATTTAATGAAACTTCACCCCCACGCAGTAGAACTAGTAAATCGAATGAATCAAAGAGGGATAAGTGTTGCAGTAACTGCCCAACCCCATGAATTTGCAGAAGCCTTAATGCAAATATTACCCTTTCACATGGCTTTTGGAACTGAACTTGAAGTGGTGGGAGGAAAATATTCAGGACAAGTAAAAAGAAATCTTTCAATAGAAAAAGGAACCATACTTAAAGAACTAAAAAGACATCCGCAATATTGGCGAGGAATAAGTTATGGATTTGGGGACCGAGTAACAGATGCAAACATGCTAAGAGAAACAACAAAGCCAATTGCCCTAAATCCTGATGAAAAAATGAGAAAATATGCAAAAAGAAAAAAATGGGGAATAGCAAAAGGAAGCAATATACTTAGTAGAATACGAAAAAGATAATTTGAGTAAATAAATTTGTTCGTCAATTGTACTAGTAGACAGTTTTTTAAACTTTAAAATTAACAAAATACTCTTATTAATTGCCTTTAGGTGAGTTGGATAAAACAAATAATCGTATTAGGAAGAGGGGGACAAGGAGCTGTTACAAGTTCACAAGTGCTAGCCATAGCTGCATTTAAAGATGGAAAATATTCTCAAGCTTTTCCAAATTTTGGGGTAGAGAGAACTGGAGCCCCAGTACGAAGTTATGCTAGAATTGATGACAAACAAATTACATTAAGAGAACAAGTAAAAGAAGCAGATTATTGCATAATACTTGATCCAACATTAACAAAAAATCTTACTGAAAATATTACAAAATTAATTATAGTTAACTCAAATAAAGATCCAAAAGCACTTGGGATTAATACCAAAGCAAAGATAAAATGTATTGATATAACAAAAGTTGCATTAGAAAAAATCGGAAAACCCTTTGTTAACATTTCTGCGCTTGGAGCGTTTGCAGCGATAACTGAAGAAGTATCATTAAAAGCATTGGACGAAGCAATACGCCAACAAATGGGTTCAAAGGGAGCAATAGTAGAAAAAAATCTAGCTGCAATAAATGAGGTTTATGAGATAGCAAAAAAAGAAAAGTTGTAAAATTAAAAAAGATTGATGATCATGAAAAAAACTAAAGAAAAAAAATCTAGCGGAACTTCCTATTCTGGAGAAAAAACAGCAACAGGAATAATTCTAATAAAAGGAGCAGTAATATTATCTCCCGGTTCAACAAAAAACTACAAAACTGGAGAATGGAGAACATTTAAACCAGAAATAGATCAAACAAAATGTATTAAATGCGGACAATGCTGGTTAAATTGCCCTGATGCGGCAATATACAAAGATAAGGATGGAAAATTTCAAGTAAATTATGATTACTGCAAAGGATGCTTAATTTGCTCCAAAGTGTGCCCCGTGAAATGCATAAGTTATAAAGTAGAGGAAAAGTAAAAATTAGTGTAAAAAGGGTGGTTGAATAAATTGGATTTGGTTTTTATGAGTGAAAAAAAAGTTATTTCGGGGTCGGAAGCAATTGCGATTGCAGTAAAACTATGCAAACCAAAAGTTTTACCAATGTACCCAATTACACCAA
>CAZIEL010000031.1:0-9208 GCA_964538165.1 uncultured archaeon
ACATCAACTCTGATTGGATGGAATCATTGTCGATGATTTTGGGCTGGTGAAAAGACCAGCCATTCGCTTACCCTTTTTCCATTGAACAAGAGTTGCAGGAATATGAATTTGAATCCAACACTGCGCCCTATTGGCATTTTAAGCCAGATGAATATTTTAATGAAATTTTAAAAGTCTTTGAAAAACAAAATAATTATCTATCCTTAACCCAATGTCTTCTTGCAAATTGTGTTTGCAAGTGATTCCACACTTTTGCTTTACTGTTTGCAACCACGTTTGTTCTACACGCCCTAATTTCTTTTCTGAATTCTTCCTCATTAACCGCATCAATTTCAGTTAATCCATTCCCAATCTCTTCAGGAGTGTGCGCATCACTTACCCCAAGAAGAGCAATTTTTCCAATTAATTCTTTTCTTTTTGAAAACTTCTCAGATTTTTTATTTAACCCTTGATAATATGCTCTCGCATTATAAATTTCCATCGCATCAAAATGAGAATACTCTTTTGGAAATGCTTTAAGATTTTTTCTTGGCCAATCAAATGGATGAGGACAAGAAATTAATGCATCTTGGAGCTTTATTTTATCTAAAATTTCTTCAAGAGTAGAGGGCAAAATTGGTTCTTGTAAACAATACCCAACAACTTCCCCCACACATTTCTTACTATTTTTATCCTTAATCACTTTAATTTCTTCGCCCGAAATTAAAACAACCCCTTCTTTTTTAGCAATTTGCTTAATATTTCCCGAACCATGATAAGCACCCATATTATTGTGATCAGTAAGAGAAAAACCCCAATTATTTTTTTTACAAACCTTAACAATTGTTTCGGGTTTAGTCAAAGCATCAACACTGTATCTTGAGTGCAAATGTAAGTCAAAAAGCATTAGTATTCACTAAAGAGAATAAAGACTAAGTGTTTAAAACCCCTTTTACTTTAAATTATTGAAGTATGAACACTGAACAAATAAGACAAGATTTCCCTATTTTGAGTAGAAAAATAAAAGGAAAGAAAATAGTTTACTTAGATAATGCTGCTACTTCACTAAAGCCAAAACAAGTAATAGATGCTGAAAAATATTATTACGAAAACGTTTCCGCCAATGTACATCGTGGACTCCACATACTAAGCGAAGAAGCAAGCAGAGTTCATGAAGAAGCCCATGACACTGTGGCAAAGTTTGTTGGAGCAAAAAAAGAAGAAACAATTTTTGTTAGAAACGCAACAGAAGGAATGAATTTAGTTATGTATTCTTTACTAAATTCAAATTTTTTCAAAAAAGGAGATAAAATAGTAGTAACAAAAATGGAACATCACGCAAACATTGTGCCATGGCAGTTTTTGGAAAAAAAAATTGGAGTAACGCTTGAATATATTGGACTCAACAATGATTATACTCTTGATATGATTGATTTTGAACAAAAAGTTAGAGGCGCAAAACTAGTGTCAGTAACTGGCGCAAGCAACACAGTTGCATCCACCCCAAATTTAAGTGAAATAGAAAAAAAATCGCACAAAGAAGGCGCACTTGTTTGTGTTGATGGGGCCCAACTTGTTCCCCACAAAGAAATAAATTTCTCTTCAATGAATTTTGATTTTTTAACTTTTTCAGGACACAAAATGTGTGCCCCAACAGGAACTGGCGCAATAATAGGAAAGAAAAAACTTCTTGAACAATTTGAACCATTCATGTTCGGAGGAGATATGATCCATTCAGTAGATTGGCATTTTGCAAGTTGGAATACATTACCAAATAAATTTGAAGCAGGCACCCCGAATATTGCAGGGAGCTATGGAATAAAAGCAGCAATAGAATACTTAAAAAAAATAGGAATGAGCAATATTGCAAAACACGAAGAACATTTAACAAAAGTCGCGCTTGAAGAAATGAACAAAATTGATTCAGTAGAAGTATACGGACCAAAAGATGCAAAAAAACAAGGAGGAATTGTTTTATTTGGTTCAAAAAAGCTTTCAGCACACGAATTAGCAATGGCATTAAGTGAAAGTGAAAACATATGCATCAGAAGTGGAATGCACTGTGCCGAACCACTAGTATCCTCAATTAATAAAGAAGGTCTTGCACGCGCAAGTTTTTATCTATACAATACTGAAGAAGAAATCAAATTCTTTGCCAAAGCTCTTAAAGAAGTACTTGATACCTTTGGTTAAAACAACAAAAACCTATATTTTATCAAAAAATGAAGGTTGACCGCAAGAAAAATGATTGTTAAAACTAATTAACTGTACTAAATTAGCTCTTCAGATAATTCGATTGCTTTAATTACGTCATTTGTTAAAATAATGAGAAATTCTCTAGCGCTTAGAGGAAAAAGCAAGTATTTTTGTTCTTTTAACTTTTCTTCAAGAACCACCTTTGCTCCAAAAATACCAATAGGAGGAAAATAATTAATGTCAACTCCCGCCCGATTGTAAACATCTTTTCGTTCTGCTTTTTCTAACTTATTTTTCTCAAATAAATCTTCTGCATCAAGTTCAGAAACAGTTGAATCACTGCCCGCAACTACTACAAAAAAATCCATCTTTTCATCAACAAAAACAATTGTTTTTACTAATGAAGAAGGAGGAAGTTTTGTTTGAAGAAGTGCTTTTTCTGGAAAAGTATCAGTATTGAATTTAACTATTTTTGCATCAAGTTTATTTACTTCAATAAAATCTTCCAACATATTACATAAATTCTGTAAGAAAAGAATTAAATTGTTTGGCAAAGAAAAAAAAGTAAAAGAAATAAGTGTACTGTTTCTAACAGCACACTCATTCTATAATAGAGATGTGATTATTTTTTTGTTTTTGGTTTTTTTGCATTAGTTGAACCCAACGCAAGTATTACTAGTACTATTAGTACAAGGAAGAGTATTCCCATTATTGGCACAGCATATGCTGAGAACCAACCAGTAATTGCTAACCCTTGTGGTTCTTCATTTGAAAAAGAAACCATTTGTGTTTTTTGGAATGAGCCTGCAGAAGTTTCTACAAGAACTGTTACATTCCTATCCACTGGTTCTTCTCCTTCAGCGAACTTTGCAGTTAATTTTGCAACTAAGTATTCGCCAGGCATTAAGAAAGTGCCTTTATTGAAATCAACTGTCGCATTCAAATCTTCCACAGTCACATTGTTTACATTAAAACCAATATTTGAATCATTAGTTACAACGAAATCAATTGTTACTTCCTTTCTTGTGTAAACTTTTGTTTGTGCAAGCTTGTTATTAACATTAATATCTGCACCAGAAACTATTCCGCAATTACCCCCAAACACTCTTAGGTTATAATCAACGGTCTTTCTTACATTATTGTCATTTTCAATTAATATTCTTCCCACAAAATAACCATTTGTCCCAGCTGGTGGAGCAAAGTACAAATAAGCTGTCTTTTCTTCTCCAACACCCAAGTCAAATTCGTTTTCAGAGAAAGAAACCCACACAGGCATTTCTTTATCCACTGTTACAGTTTGATCAAAGTAGCCAGTATTTTTTACTACAAGCCCAACTACAGTTCCGCTGCAACAATTAATATCAACTACTTGAGTTGGTTCTTCAAATCCAACATCATTACATTGATCTTTTGTTAATTCAAATAAATTTACTGTTTTGCTCATTGTGATATCATTGGATGTCGCTATTACTGTAAAGTTATTGTCAAAGTTGTTTGGAACTTCTCCTTTTAAGTAAACCGTTTTTGTTTCATTTTGATTTACAGTAACAGTACTTGGTTTAACATCAAGCCAAGAAGAATTTGTAGTTACTTCAAATTCTTGTGTTCTTGTTCCATTGTTAATTATTTCTACTGCTATTTTAGCATCAGCTTTTTTACATACACCATTATTTCCAACAGCCATGTATGTTTCATAACAATTCTCAAATGAGAATGGATAACTTACTCCTTCTTCAGTATAAGCTGCTCTTACCATTGCTGTTGGAGTAACATCTCCGGCTGAAGTTGGATTCCAGTATAATTTTGCTGTTTCTGATTGGTTTGAATCAACAGTTATTTCCACTTGATCAAGCACCAAAGTGCCATCAAGCAACATTACGTTTGCATCAACATCTTGTGTACCAAAGTTTCTCACCAAGAACTTTTGTTCAGTTTTACCCAAACATGCAGATGAATTAGTTGATACTCTTTCAATTACTAAATTATAACAATCTTCAAATACTAAATTAATTTGAGCGAAATAATCTGATTCATAGTTCTTTGAATGAACTTTTATTATCATTGGAATTGTTTGCGGAGTGTGTCTTAGTATTGATAACTCAACAACAACAGGAACATTAATATCAAGTTTAATGTTTGTTTTGTCCAAATATGCAACACTATTACTTAATGCATTATAATTTACATCAAGCAAAGTCACAATTAACTCATCATTTCTATCAGAATTATTAATTGCAGTTAAATAAATATTTTTATCATATTCTTCACACAACTTTTCTGTATAAGTTCCACTTGCTGGGAAAAACCAACCTAATTCAAATGGGACATAACTAGTTATTGTTTGTAACAATTTTTTTGTTGAAGAATTATTTGTTCTTGTGTTTGATAAAGAGAACAAGAAATTATAGTCCCCTGCATTTGAGTTACAAGATGATTTTACTTTTACTTGAGTACTGTATGATTGGTAAGGGTTTAGAATAAATTTGTCTTGAGGGTAAGTTGCCCAACCATTAGGCAATCCTTCTTGAATAAAAACAAATTCATCAGTGAATTTTCCAGTATTTTTTACTGAAACATTGTAAACATTTTCTTCACAGGGTTTTGAAGTATTGTGACTTGGACTAACATCAAAGTCAAAAGTGTGGCATTGTTCTAAATTAATTTGTAAAGTTTTATTTTCATCTTCTGGGCCGGTTACTAATAAATTAGCATTATATGTTTTTGAATTTGCATAACATTCAGGAGTTATGAACAAATAAACATCCGCGCATTTTCCAGCTTCTATAGAAAGTGAACTTGGTGCAGCACTAATCCATTTGCTTGCTTCACCTTGAATTGAAACATTGTAAATTCCGCTTTCAGTAGCACAAACAGAGTACTTGTTCTTTATTGTGTCACATTGACACATTGAAGAATAACTTGCTCCACTTACACTTAGCGCTCCAACAGTTGTGATTACTAATAATAACGCACAAACCATTGCTAATATACTTACCATGTTTTTCATTCTTTACCAACCCCACTATTTATTGTTCCTTTGCAAGCCAAACTTCCCTTTTTTTTTGCTTTGTAATTGCTGCAATTCCTAAAATAATCACCGCAACTAAAACTATTAAAAGAATTGCTAAGAAGGCTATTGCAAGTAACCCCCCAAAGTTAATTCCAAAAATTCCAAATCCTGCTCCAAATAATCCACTTACTCCATTAAATCCTGCAGAACTTGATTGCTTTGGATTATAATCAATCCAAATTGCAAATGGTGCTTTATTTACCATTCCATTTGAAGAAACAACGAAAACTGATTCATAATACCCATTTGTGTCCCCAATTATAATGTTTCCTGTTACTGTTGTTACTTCCCCCGGAGACAAAGTATTAATTGTAATTGTTTGGAAATTAACATCCTTAGGCATGTTTTCTACGTACACTACCACATTATTCATTACTGAATCAGAATTATTTCTAATAACAATATCATAAGTTGCATTAGAATTTCCTTTTGTATTAATTTGTTTTGAAGAACTTAATATTTCAAGATCATCAAAAGAAGTTTTTTCTTTTATATTAAAGTAAATTATCGCTGATAGTTGTACTGGTCCGTTCACAATTATTTTAAATTTTTGATTATCTTTTACTTGTGAACTCGGATTAGTTGATACAGCAACATAAATTGTTTTTGATTCATGTTTTTTTAGAGTGACTGAGTATTCTGAAAAGCTCACACTTACTCCGCACGGAACATCTGATGAACTTAAAGTGTAATTAGCATCAAAGTCTCCCGTGTTATTTAATTCTACTTCAAATATTTCTGTTCCGCACCAAGTAATATCTTTTGATTGTGTTTTAACAACAATTCCTGCTTTATCTTCTCCAAGAACATTTAAACAAATGCTTTTTTGTTCAGTGTATGAATTCCATTCTTGTCCATCAGCAGCATTTAGTGTAATTAGTTGGTGCCCAACAGGAGCATCAGCAGGAACAGTAACAGTATAATTTATTACTTTACTATCCCCTGCATTTAATGAAACTTGATTGTAAGAAATTACTGAAGGCATCCCATATATTTCAAAGAAAAAATTCTTTGGAGAATATACACAATCACAACATTCACCAGCAAGTCTATTTATACTAAATTGACTTTCAAAACTTTGTCCTCTTTTAACATCATAACATATCTCAGGACTTGATAAAACAAATGTTCTTTCTGCAATATTTGAACAATCCACTACTTCAACATCAAGTCTTTTTTCAATGTGATAATTTTCTGAATCCCCACTTAGAGAAATCGCATAGTGGTCAATTGGAAGGTTTCTTGCATTAATTACTAACTGTACTTGTTTTGTTTGGCCCCCATTAAGTTGAACATAATCATCTTCAAAATAAGGTAAAACAAATGCATTATCTGCGCTTAAATATATCCTCTTTTCATCATTTGTTTTATTTGTTACGTTAACAGTTAGAGATTTTTCTTCTCCTCTGCACACTTTTCCATCAAATTCTTCTATTTTAAACCCATCAAAATTACTACATGATGAACCCACTTCAAAATCAAGTGATAACTCTACATTTGAATCTCTATCATATACTCTAACAGTATAATCTCTATCTTCTGATCCACAAGTATTTACTCCCAATGTTAAATATGTTGTTTCCATACTGTTAAGGCAAACATTGCTGTTTGAAACAGATGTTTTTAGGAGATCGTTGTGATTTGATTCAGAGTCAAATGAGAAACATTTTCTCTCAAGGGAATTGTTTGTTAATTTCATTTGTGTTCCATAAGAAGTACATTTTTCTAGACAAACATCTGTATCAGTGGCTTCAAGGAAGATTAATCCGCTTCCATCATTAGTATCGTCCCCATTTCCATCATAACAATTTGTGTTCACAACCATTTGTGTTGTTGTATATTTTCCGCCATTATCAGTAGCCTTTATTGTTAGAGTGCTTGATAAGTGTTGGTTAGTTTGAAGAGTACATGAAAGATAATTTGAATCATGAATTGAACAATTTACAGCGCTAGTGTTTGATTGCGAATCAATTGTGTAAGTCAAATTACTTTTATCCTCAAAATCAGTTGCATAATTTGAAAAGTTTATTATGTGTGAATCATTTTTATTAATACAAGTTGAGGGAAGAGTGGTCCAAGTCGGAGTACTATTATTGAAACATAATTTGAAACTATCATCCCCAGTTAAACCAAATTCATCAGTTACCCTTAAACCAACAGTTGAACAAGCTTCAGAACAAGAATTAACAAAACAAGACACATAGTGACTGTTGTCAATGTAACAATTTACCAAGTTTGTGTCGGTTTGTGATGTTATTGTGTAAGTTGCACTTGAAACATTCTCATCCCAAGAATAAGTGTTTAGGTTTACTAATTGCCCAAGCGGACTAACACAACTTTTTTGCATATCTGAAACAAAAACAGTCGGAGCATGATTTGTTACGCTAACATTAAATGTTTTTGTTGCGATGTGATCACAAGAATTTTCAACACTAACAGTAACTGTTGTGTCCCCAATATTTCCGTTTGCCGTACAAGTCAAATATCTATTACTATCAAGAGAACAATTAACACTGTTCCCAGTAGTGCTCATGCTAATAGTCATTTGGCTATACGAATCATAAGGATCTGAAATATAATCATATAAATCTAAATTAAATTCACCTAAGTAGGAAATACTTTGGTCTTCAATTGAACTAATTGAAGGATATGATGCTGCATTATCCGCACAATTTCTCCCAACTAATTGACAATTAATTAAAACAGAAACTACTCCCAAACTATCTTCTGGGTGAATATCAATTGTGTTACTTGCATTTAGTTGAACTTGTTTTGTAAAGGTTTGTGAATCAATTCCACACCAAACAGTTCCTGGAGGACTAGGCGTATTAGCATATTTATCAATTGTTGTTCCAATTAAAGTACCATTAATTCTTACTGCAACTACTTCATTATTTTGTAAAGTTGCCCCCGTACCATTTCCATATCCAGTTGTTTTTACTGTAACACTACAAGAATGTGTCCCAACAGTTGATGAAGTGAATGGATAATCACATTGTGTTCCGCTTGGACCACAATTTCCCCAAGCCCCCAAAAGGGCTGGAATATCATTTACTCCAACACAATAACTTTTTACCTCACAATCAAAAGGATTTGTACAATCAAGGGTTATTGCGGTTGCATGTGCAAAAACAGTCATACTAATTATTAATAGAATAATCCCTGCAATCAAACAAATGTGATTCATTTTCATCAAAATTCACCCACCAATTTTATGCTCTCTTAACTACTCTTGCAATAAATGAAATTAGTAATACTGCCACTACAATTACTAAAACCCAAAAAATTATCCAATCAATTAGATTATATCCTGACATTTCAGTTAATGAAGTTGTAAAAGCAAATAACCCGCTAAGTACTTTTCCTCCATTAGAAAGTGCTGTTTCTTTTTGTTCTTGTTTTTTAAACACCAAAACTATATCACTTTGAACTGTAGTATCACCCATTTTTGCTTCAATTTTTGAGTTAACTTCAGTATCCGCATCATATTTGTTATAAATAGTCACTTTAGCAGTTACTTTTTCGTTCGGTGAAATATAACTTGGAGCAACTACATCAGCTTTCACTGGTGCAAAAAAATTAATTGTTAGATCACTTGCTTTATCAGAGTTATTAATAATATCAAAATAGAAAGTTGTTTTATCATTAATCTCAACTTTTGCCGGAGCATCAATACTTAATGCGTATGATTTTGCTCCAAATAAAACTATTACAAAAAGAAGCATTACTAGCAAGTATTCTTTATCTATTGAAGCAACTTTTTTTGCTGCATTTGATAAATAATTTAGCACCATAAATTCAACCCCAATTTTATAATAATTAAAAATTTCTGGAAAATTGTTTTCAATTGCCAACCCCTTGACAATCAAAACCCAGATGGCAATTAACTGCGTCACAAGACAAAGTTATTGCTTGCATATAATTGGTGCAGGACTAGTATTTAAACTTAACGGATTAACTAAA
>CAZIEL010000032.1:0-8951 GCA_964538165.1 uncultured archaeon
TTGCATATCTTTGGTTTCTTTTAACCATCTATTTACTTTTATTTGTTCTTTTTCAATATTTTCCTTTAATTTGGGTAAATACTGTAAGAATTGAGCGGTAGTTACGAGTCCAATTTCTTTTATGTTTTCATCTTTTAACCATTCAGTTAGGACTTTTTGGATTTTTTCTATTCGGTCTCCAAGATCATATTTTAGGGGGGCATAGATTATTGGAATCGAACTTTTTTCAACAAATTTTGTGTGTCCTAAGTGTAGTATTGCGTCACAACTTAGTTGTTTTGCTTCTGCTTGTTTTATGTCACAAGCTCCAAAACAAGGGTCCATTGAGGTTACTATTTCAAAACTTTTTCCTTCAAGTTCATTAACAATATTTTCAATTTTTACTTTTAGTCCTTCGGGTATTTGCAAGAATACTTTTTTGGCATGAACTTTTTTAAGTTCTTTAATTGCTTGAGATAAATCCAATTGTAGCATGGTTTAATTAGGGTTGGAAAGGATTAAAGGGTTTTTGTATTCAACATTTTTATGCGCGGAAAAAGTGGGTGGAGTGGAGTAATTAGTGGGGACGTAAGAATTACTTCTGTTGGTCGTTATGGAGGAAAACTAGGTAAGTCTTTGACTCTTAAACCTGGTCAATTGGCTGTTGCAACTGTTAAACCAAAAATTGATTTGCATATGGGGCACATTCCGGGGATTTCAACTAGAAGTATAATTGCAAGGCATGGTGTTGAAGTTGGTTTTGCTCAAAGTCAACTTGAAAAAATTATTCGTACTGGTGAGTCGCCTAATGAGGTTTTTATTAGACATAGTGGGGCAATTCCAATTAGACTTAGGGCCGGAAATAGAACCCATCGTGTTTATTATCCCCAGTTAGTTTCTGCACTTAGAGTTGATGAAATAAAGAGGTTAAGAAAATCTGGCGATTTAGTTTTGGGTAATGATGTTAAAGTTCATTCAAATGGATTAGTTGAAATTAGGATTCACCCTATTGTTTATGAACTGCCAAAAAGTAAGGTTTCTTCTGTTGCTAAAAAAAATTGGGTTTCAGGAAGTAAAAGAAAACAATTTATGGATCATTTTGATAAAAAAGAAAAGAAGGTTAGAACAAAATTTGGTGAAGTTGTTCTTACTGAAACAAAATATGTTAAGCTTCCAAAAGATGTGGGGTTATTTTTTATGAATACTACTGATGGGAAGAGTGTTCATATTAGGTCTCTTCTTATTGATCCTGGTTTTGAGGGGCCGATTGTAATGGAATTATTTGGATTAACTGAGGGCAAGTGTCCTGATACAGTTCTTGCTTGGCTTGTTAGGCCAAGGAATTAGTTACTTGTGGTATAGTTCAAGTATTTTTTTCTTTTCTTCTGTTATTACTGTGTTTCTTATTTCTTCAACCGCATCAATGTTAGCTGATACTGAATCTATTCCGTACCAAATTAGTTTATTTACCATGTCTGGGTTACTTGCTGCTTGTCCGCATATGCTTGTTAGTACTCCTGCAACTTTGCATTTTTTTATTACGTATTCTAATTGTCGTAAGATTGCGGGGTGTAATTCAGAAAAGTTCTTTTGGACGTGTTCGTTGTTTCTATCCATTCCTAGTGTTAGTTGTGTTAAATCGTTTGTTCCAAATGAAACAAATTTGATGTGTGGGATTAATTCATCAATTATCCATACTGCTGCGGGAGTCTCAACCATTACTCCTATTGCAACTTCTTTTGGTAATCCTACTTCTTGAGCTATTTTTTTTGCACCAAGTACTTCATCAAGACTTACTACAAAAGGTAGCATTACTCCTACATTTCTTAGTCCTTCTTCATACAGTTCTTTTATTGCTAAGAGTTGTGCTCTAAACATTCTGTCTTCATCAATGTCTCTTCTTATTCCGTGCCATCCAATCATTGGGTTTTCTTCTTTTGGTTCTTTGTCTCCTCCGATTAGTTCTTTGTATTCATCACTTCTTGCATCAAATGTTCTAAACCAAACAGGTTTTCCAATAAATTTTTCAGCAACTACTCTAATTCCTTTTTTTACAGTATCTTTTAATTCTACATCTTTGTTTTGTCTAATAAACTCAGCTGGGTGCATTCCGCTTGAAGTAATCATGTGTTCTGCTCTTAGTAGTCCTACTCCGTCAGCATTTGTTGCCGCAGCACTTTCTGCCGCATCAGGCAAAGCAACATTTACTTTTACTTTAATTGAAAGATCTTTTAATAATTCGAGCAATTCTTTTTCTTCTTCTTCTTGTTGTCCTTTGCTCATTTCTTTATATCTTAAGTTTCCAAATACTTTTTCAATTATTCCAATTTTTTTCTTTACCTCAATTTTTTCTTCAACATATTCTTTTCCCAACGCTTCTTCAACTTCATCAATTTCATTGTCGGCTAGCACTTCAACAACTTTCTTTTCGTGTTTTATGCTTATTTTTCCTTCATAAACTTTTCCATTAAATCCATCTATTGTTACTTCCATTCCATCTTTTAGTACTTCGGTTGCGTTGCTTGTTCCAACCACACAAGGTATTCCTAGTTCTCTTGATACTATTGCTGCGTGGCAAGTTCTTCCTCCTTCGTTAGTAATTATTCCACTTGCTTTTTTCATTACCGGCACCCATGATGGGGAAGTCATTCTTGTAACTAAAATATCGCCTTTTGTAACTTTTTCAATGTCTTCAATTTCTGGAACTACTTTTACAATTCCAGTAACTACTCCTAGGGCTGCTGCAAGGCCTTCCATTATTGGGGCAATTGTTGTTTGTATTGTTTCTCCTTCCACTTTTTTGTTAAGCGTAGTAATTGGTCTTGCTTGTACAATCATTAGTATCATGTCGTCTTCCATTGCCCATTCTATATCCATTGGTTTTCCATAGTGTTGTTCTATTTTGTATCCAATTTGTGCAAGTTCTAGTATTTTGTCGTCAGATAGTTTTTGTACATCTGCTTTTCCATGTCCAAGGTTTACTCTAATATTTTCTTTTCCTTCTTTTACTAGCATCCATTCTTGTTTGTTTATTCTTTTATTCAAAAGTGACATTGTGGCTTTGTTAATTACATAATTGTCAGGCGTAATGCTTCCTGATACAACTGTTTCTCCAAGTCCAAACCCTGCTTCGATTATTATTTTGCTTATGTCTCCTGTGGGGTCGGCAGTAAACATTATTCCTGAAACATATGACTCAACCATTTTTTGTACTACTGCGCAAAGCCCAACTTTTTCTGTTCCAAATCCTTGTTTTTTTCTATAATAAACCGCTCTTGCGGTAAAAAGTGAAGCCCAGCATCTTTGAACAGCTTTTACTACTTCTTCTTCGCCTTGGATATTTAGATAAGTTTCTTGTTGTCCTGCAAAACTTGCTTCGGGCAAATCTTCTGCTGTTGCACTGCTTCTTACCGCAACTAAAGCATCTTTTCCCGCGCCAAGTATTCTATAATTAGTGATAATTTCTTGTTTTATTTTGGGAATCATTTTTGATTCTTCAATTAGTTTTCTAACCGTTGCGCTAACTGTTTCTAATTGATTAGTGTTTTCTACATCAATAGCATCAATCAGAGAAACAATTTTGTCTTTTATCCCTGTTTCTTCAATAAAAGTAAAATAAGTTCCACTTGTTACGACAAATCCAGTGGGAACAGGAAAACCATTGTTTTCCATTTCTCCTAAAGAGGCTCCTTTGCCCCCAACTTCCGCAATGTTGTCCATTTTTATTTCTCTAAACCAAAGTACGCCTTTCATAATGCAATAAAGAAGATTTTAGTGTTTAAAAATATACCTTTAAGGGGTAATTTTGGCCAAAGTTTTTGTTTTATAATCATTTTCAAACAAAATAGTTTTATGGAAATGGTTAATTGGAATGATTTTGAGAAAGTAGAACTAAGAGTGGGTACGATTCTTAGTGTTGAAGAGTTTTCTGCTGCAAAAAAGCCAGCATATATTTTGACAATCGATTTTGGTTCAGAGATTGGAATAAAAAAGTCGAGTGCTCAAATTACTCTTCTTTATCAAAAAGAAGATTTGGTTGGAAAACAAGTTATTTGTGTAATTAATTTTCCAAAAAAACAAATTGCTAACTTTTTCTCAGAGTGTTTGACAACGGGGTTTGTTTTGCCTAGTGGCGAGGTAGTACTTTCTACGGTTGAACGAAAAGTTCCTAATGGGTTAAAATTAGCTTAATGTCAAAATTAAGAGCTTTTGTTTAATTTTTAATTAGTTTTAGTTGTAGTTTAATTATTGTTGGGTGATTTTTGTGACTGTTGATACTCAAGCAGAAGAATTAAACAAAAAGATTATTTCAAACAATCTTACTGTTTTTGATTTGTTTTCAAAAAAAGGTGTTGAAATATTTTTTCCAAGTAAGGGGATTCTTGCGCAAAGTGCTGATGCTAAAGGAAAAGAAATTGACGCAACTATTGGGGTTGCGGTTGAAGATGATGGAGAACCGCTTTGTTTGGAGGTTATTTCAAAAGATGTTTCTCTTCAAAAGAAAGATATTTTTAATTATACATCAAGTTATGGAAAAGCCGAGCTTAGAAACATTTGGAAAAAAATGATTTATGAAAAAAACCCTTCTCTAAAAGAAGAAATAAGTCTTCCAATAGTTACTGGTGCATTAACTCATGGATTAAGTATTTGTGGATTTTTGTTTGTTAATGAAGACGATAACATAATTGTCCCTGATTTGATTTGGGAAAATTATAATTTGATTTATTCTAATTGGTTTGGGGGCAAGTTAGTTTCGTACAAAACTTTCGAAGGAGAAAGATTTAATCTAACTGGTTTTAGCGAGAAATTAAATTCAATTTCTGGGAAAAAGATTGTCCTTCTAAATTTCCCTAACAATCCAACTGGTTATACTCTCACTGAAAGTGAAGCTATTCAATTAGTTTCAATTCTAGAGGCTGATGCGAAGAAAGGAAATAAACTAGTTGTGTTAATTGATGATGCTTATTTTGGGTTGGTTTACAAAGAAGGAGTATTAAAAGAATCTTTATTTGCGCGTCTTGCTTCTTTGCATAAAAATTTACTTGCGGTTAAAGTTGATGGGGCGACAAAAGAAGATTATGTTTGGGGGCTTAGGGTTGGTTTTTTGACTTATGGGGTAAAAGATGGATCAAAAGAACTTTATTTGGCTCTTGAATCAAAAACTGCGGGGGCGATAAGGGGAAATGTATCAAATCTTTCAACTATTTCACAATCTTTATTGTTGAAAGCTTATTCTTCTAGTGAATACAAATCCCAAAAGCAAGAAAAATTTCAATTATTAAAAGAAAGGTTTTTGGGGGTTGAAAAAGTTCTTACTGATAAGAAATATGCAACTTATTTTTCTCCCCTTCCGTATAATTCAGGGTATTTTATGTGTATTAAATTAAAAGCGCCTCTAAAAGCTGAAGAGGTAAGAAGAGTATTATTAAGGGACTATTCAACAGGAGTAATTGTGTTTGGTGATTTAATTAGAGTTGCTTTTTCTAGTGTTAAAACTAGTGATTTGAAAAAAATGTTTGATAATATTTATGATGCTTGTAAAAAACTCTGTGAGTAAAAAGCAATATTGTTTACTAAAAGCACTATCTTCAATGGTGTTTAAATGCGTTTTTCGTATTAAAATGTTCGATAATGTCATTTAATTACATATTAACCAAACTAACCTTTTTATACTCTCTTTGATAAATGTCCTTAGATACGATGAGTTATGGGGATTTTGGGTTCTTTGGTAAACAAGTAATAATTTATAGTGATGGTAAAGTTCCAGCTTATTCTGATGATTTGACTCGTACTTCTTTGTTTAAAGAAGTTTTGCATAGGTATTTGCAACAACTCAAACAAAAAGAATCTTCTCTTTTAGGAATATTCCCCCGAGAAATTGATGAGGAACAATTGATAATATTATTTCAACAACTAGCTTTGTATCAAGCAAAATATGTTATCCAAAAACACCCTGAATTTGAACCCTATTTTAAGGATACGTATCTTCTTCACCAGTTTGTGGAAGGTTTATACAATTATTGGCGGAATTATGAACGTTTTTTTGTTTGTTATTCGGATGAAATGTTAATGTTTAGACTTCATGATAGGCCGTATAAAACTTTTAATGATACTGTTGAGAGTTTGAATAATTTAGTTAGAAAATTATATAGGGATATTTGTGAAAATATTACTAATGAACACCCAAGGGTATATCGACAACTTCCTGCAGGTGCACAAGTTGGTTTAATTGTAGTTGAAGAGAAATTAAATCTCCCTGCGCCTTATAACAAATTAGAAAAAGTAAATTATATTAAGCAAGTATTAATTCAACCCCCCTTAATTATTGATCCTCCAAATAATACTCGTTCTGGTGTGTTCAAAAAAATTGATAAGAATCCGCTTGATTTTGTTCCTTTTTTAGAAGAACAAGAGTGGGTTTGTTATCCTGCCCAAGTCGGAGAACTAATAATTCATGTTTTTTTTAATAACAAATTTATTGGATTGGGCACAGCTCTTTCTAACTTATTTGATCTTGCTACTAGTGAACAATTAAAGAAAAAACCTGATGCGGTTTATTTGTTTGGAATTCCAAAAGAAGTTGCAAAAAGAATTGATTCTGATATGACTGTGTTTTATGAAGATGCACAAAATGATTTACTTGTTGCTTCTGTTCCTGATGGAGATGAATTTGCTTATTTTGGGTATTTGAAAAAAATGATACTCGCTTTGCATAATGCGATTATGATGAAGCGTTCTCGTCTTCCAATTCACGGAGCAATGGTGAAAATTGATTTAATGAACAATAAATCAGCTAACATTATAATCATGGGGGATACAGGGGCAGGAAAATCAGAGTCTCTTGAAGCGTTTAGAAAACTTGGAGAAAATTATATTAAGGAAATGACAATTATTTTTGACGACATGGGATCATTAAATATTGATGGTGGAAAAATTAAGGCGTTTGGAACCGAAATGGGAGCGTTTGTTAGACTGGATGATCTTAATCCAGGGTATGCGTTTGGTAATATTGATCGATCAATCATTATGAGTCCACAAAAAAAGAATGCTAGAGTAGTTTTACCAATAACAACAATGGAAGAAGTGTTAAAGGGGCAAAAAGTGAATTATTTTCTTTATGCAAATAATTATGAAAAGGTGGATGACACGCACCCAGTACTTGAAATATTTAAGAGCAAAAATGAAGCTATTGAAGTTTTTAGAAGGGGGAGAAGCATGTCAAAAGGTACAACCACTTCAACTGGGATTACAGAAACATATTTTGTGAATGTTTTTGGGCCAGTTCAATATAAAGAGATTCATGATAAACTTGCTGAAAAGTATTTCCAAGCGCTCTTTGACAACAATATTGTTGTTGGGCAAATGCGGACAATGCTTGGAGTGGCTGGGCAAGAAAATTTGGGTCCAGAAGCAGCAGCAAAAGCGCTTCTTGATTTAATCAAAAAGAGTTAATCCTTTTTAATCATTTTTTTATTCTTTTCAAAGCAATTATAAATATTTGGAATTATTTTTTTCGTGTGATTCAATGAGAGTATTTCTTTTAAGGCACGGCGAAACTACTGGCGACGTTGAGAATAGATATGGCGGGGATTATGATGATCACTTGTCTTTAAAAGGAAAAAAGCAATCAGAAGAACTCGCAAAACGGTTAAATAACAGTGAAATTAGTACTTTTTTTGTTAGCCCAAAAATTCGGGCTCTTGAAACTACGGCAATTATTTCAAAAAGTAATCCTGCAGAGATAGTTAAAATTAATGATTTGAGAGAAAGAAATCAATATGGAGTAATGACTGGAATGAAAAAAGATGAAGCTAAGAAAAAGTATTTTAATGAAGTAGAGGATTTGGAAGAAAATAATCCTTATCATCATGTAAAAGGATCAGAAGAGTATTATGTATTTTCTCAAAGGGTACTTGCTGCATTTAATGAAATTGTGGAAGAAGAGTATGCGAAAGAATCCGCTTCTATTGCTTTTATTACCCATGGGGGTCCAATTACAGTTATTTTTAGAGAAATATTGGGTTTTGAAATAAAAGGGATTAAGGATTGCGCGCTTTTTGAACTTGAGTATGATGGAGAAGGATTTGAAGTTGTTTCTGCCGAGGATGTTTCTTCAATAGAATCTGGATTCAAGTAGTCTTAAAGAATTTAATTAAATAGTCTATTTTTGCTCTTTTTTTGGTTAAAAGTATTATTTTATTTCTTTTGGTGCGTAAGTTCTTATGTTGGAGAAGTTTTTATTAGAAAAAGCGGCTAAAGATGGGCTTGCTCTTACTTTTAGTGATATTCGTCTTCGAACAGGTTATTCCGAAGTAATGCCGGACGCAGTAAATGTTGAAACTTTTTTTTCAAAAAATGTAAAACTAAAAATCCCAATTGTTAGTGCTGCAATGGATACGGTTACTGAAAGCAAGATGGCAATTGCGATTGCAAAACTTGGCGGACTTGGAATAATTCACAAGAATCTTTCTATTGAAGCACAAGCAAAAGAAGTTGCTAAAGTAAAACACAATTTGAATGGGTTAATTGAAAACCCAATTTGTGTGTTTGATGATGAATCAATTGAATTAATTCAAAAAAGAATGCATGAAAAGAATTTTTCTTTCACAAGCTTTCCTGTTCTTGATAAAAATAATAAGTTTGTTGGAATAATTACTGGAAATGATTTTGATTTTTGTGGTGATGAAAAGTTGCTTGCAAGAGAAGTAATGACTCCTCTATCTTCTATGCTCACGCTTCCCAAAGGAACAGGTATTGAAAAAGCATACGAAGTAATGTTATCAAAAAAGAAAAAAGCTCTCCCAGTAGTAAATGAAAAAGACGATTTAGTTGGATTATATGTTTTTTCTGATGTTAAAAGAATAATTATTGGGGGCGCAGAAAAGTATAACACTGATTCAAAGGGACGTTTGCGTGTGGGGGCGGCAGTGGGAACTGGAAAAGAAGCAATTTTGCGTGCAACCGAATTAGTA
>CAZIEL010000033.1:0-8846 GCA_964538165.1 uncultured archaeon
GGCTTGATAATATAATTAATTGGGAAAAGTTAGTTGGAATTATTGATTATAATAGAAATCCTGAGTATTTGGATGATTTGGGAAAATATTATCAGTTTACTAAATTGTTTGAAGGAAATGAAGAACTTGCTTTTGATGCTTTAAGAAAGGGTTTTGCTGGGCTTTCTTGTTCTTCTTCTAATTTAGCTCCAACTTATTATTTGCAGTTAATTGAGGGGTTTAGTGATCTTGATTTTAAACATTTAATGCGAATGGAAGCAAAAATTTCTGCATTTAATAAGATGATTCCGATTGATAAGAGAATTCAAGCGTTTAAGTATGCTCTTTTTTTGAATCGATTTATGAATCCCTTCTTTTTTGAGTCTCTTCAAGCTTTGAGTGATAAAGAAAAGCGTTTAATTGAGGATGCTTTTGCTCCAAGCAAACCAATTTCGGTTCAAAGTGGATTTGAGTCTTAGTTGATTCCTTTTTATTACTTTTCTGTCTAATTTAGTAAAGGAGTGGTTGTATGACAACTCATGGTATTGGTAGCTATGCGTTCTTAATAGGTTTTATTCTAGCCGTAGTCCTCGGATTAGTTGCAGGATTGGCTCCATCTATATTAGCTGATTCAGCAGGATTAATTGTATTGATTTTTCTAATCCTTGGGTTGGTAGTTGGATTTTTGAATATTAAGGAAGAGCATAGAGGAGATTTTCTTGTGGCTGTTATTGCGGTTGCAATGATTGGAGTCATTCCATTTGAACAAATTAAATTAATGTCTCCAGAATTTTGGGCAATAATAAGTCCAGTATTTAATTACATAGTGATTTTTTCTGCACCTGCTGCACTAGTAGTGGGATTAAAGCAAGTTTGGTCACTTGGAATGAAGAAATAATTGTTTTTGGGCGCTTAACTTGCGCCTTTTAACATTATTTTAAATCCTAATTTTTTAGTTATTCTTATATTCTCTTTCTTAAAGGTTTTTTGTATGGTTAATACAATTTCGTTAAATGATGGTTTAAAGCGTCATGAGGCTTTAATGCATGAATTACAATTTAGGGATAAAATAAAATCTGCGGAGTATCATTATGCGATTGGTTTTGAGTTTGATGGATTTTTTGATGAGAGCACTATTGTAAATGAGTTTTTTGAGAAAATTAGGTTTCTAAGTCATGAGTTTGATTTTGAAACATTCAAATTGGGAATAACTTGGCCAATCGATACTGGGGACGCAGAAAAAGCGCATCTAAAACTCGCAATTCAAACAAAGTTAATTGAAATGATTGGTAAAAATCTTTCAAAAAAGATTATTTCAAGTTCTCCTGATCTTATTTTCTTAATTGATTTTCCAAAAAAATTGGTTCTTGTTAGGATGAATCCTGTTTATGTTAGGGGAAAGTATTGTAAATATACTCGGGATATTGCTCAAACAGAGTTTTTTTGTAACAAGTGTCGTGGGAGGGGTTGTTGGTATTGTCAGGATACTGGGCATTTTTCAAAAGAAAGCGTTGAACAACTCTTATCAAATACTTTTTTGCCTTTTTTTGATTCAAAACTTTTGATTATGCACGGAGCAGGCAGGGAGGATATGGATGTTTTAATGTTAGGAAAAGGACGGCCGTTTATTGCTGAACTTCTTTTGCCTGTTAAGCGAAGTGCGAATCTAAAAAAAATAGAGGAGCAAATTAATAATGGGTGTAAGGGGAAGATTTCTATTTCTAATTTAGAATTTTGTTCTCTTGGGGATGTTTCAACTTTAAAAGATACTCATCATGATAAGATTTATGCGGCGTTGGTTGGGGCGGATAAGGAAGCTGATTTTTCAAAACTTGTTGTTGGGCAAAAAATGGATGTAGTTCAATCTACTCCCACGAGAGTAGAAAAAAGAAGAGCTATTCTTAATAGAAATAAAGAAGTTACTATTTTAAGAGTGGGGGAAATTACTAAAAAAGAATTTGTTGTTGTAATAAAAACTTCGCATGGAACTTATGTAAAAGAGTTTATTTCTGGAGATAACAATAAAACAAAACCAAGTGTTTCTTCTTTAACTGGGGCTTCTTGTACTTGTAAATTGTTAGATGTTCTAGAAATTTGTGAGTAATTTTGGTAAAAAAATTGATTGTGAATTAGTTTTGTGGGGGATTAATCTTCTTTGTCAAATAGTATGCTTACACTTTCATCCTCATGAATGCATTTTATTGCGCACGCAATGTATTTTGCAATACTAATTATCTCAATTTTTTCACTGTGTGTTTTTAATGGAAGCGAATCACTGATATACAATTTATCTACTTTTGATTCTTCAATTTTTTTGACAGCATCTCCGCTAAGTATTCCGTGTGTAATAAATGCATATACTTTGGTTGCTCCCTCATCTTTTAGCATATCAATTGTTGTGCAAAGACTTCCCCCCGTATCAATCATATCATCAAATATTAGACAAGTTTTTCCTTTAACTTCTGCTCCAATAATGTTTAGGGCTTTTGCTTCATTGTGTTTTAATCTAATTTTGTTTATTATCGCAAGTTCAAGTCCCATTCTTGATGCAATTTTTGTTGCTCTTTTTGCACTTCCCGCATCAGGTGCAACAACCACTCCTTCATCTTTAATTAATTCTTTTGCTTTTTTAATCATAATACTAGTAGTGGGTAAATTATCTAATGGGATGTTAAAAAATCCTTGTGTTTGGTCAGAGTGAAGATCAATTGTAATTACTCTGTCTGCTCCAGCAGTGGTTATTAGATCAGCCACGAGTTTTGCTGTTATTGGTTCTCTTGAATCAGCTTTTCTGTCTTGTCTTGAATAAAAAAAGTTTGGTATTACTGCAGTAATTCTTCCTGCTGATGCTCTTTTTGCTGCATCAATTTTTATTAAAAGTTCCATTAAATGGTCGTTTATTGGGTGAGTTGCAGTTTGTAACAAAAAAACATCTTGTCCCCTAATATTTTCCATAAATTGAGCGTATGTTTCTCCATTTGAGAACTTTTTTAGATTAATTTTGCCTTCATTAATTGAAAGGTGTTTTGCAATTTCTTTTCCTAAATTAGGGTTGCTTAAACCCGAGAATAACATTATTTCTTTTACCTTATTTTTCAATCCAACACCAATAATTTTCTTAGCAGATTATTTTATATCTTGTGTGTTTGTCCAAGTAATTTAAGTTTTTTCAAATAATGAATTATCTTTAGTTATTATGGTACTCAAATAGTTTCTTTTGACTTTTTCCAATTCCTTTTATTTTGCTTCTTTCTCCAATCTCAAAATCATAACTAAAATATTCAAGTCCATATTGTTTTAGTAGTTCTAGCGCAGTTTTTCTTATGCTTGGGGCAAGTAATATTCCCCTAGTTTCAATTCCTTTCATTTTTTTTACTTCATCTGCGTATCGTTTTAATTGGGTTACTGCAGAATAATCCGCTTGTCTTCTTTTTAGTTCGATTACAACAAGCTTTCCTTTTGCATCTTCTGCAACTATGTCACAAATTCCTTTTCTAAATACTTGTTGTTGGTTTATTGGTTTGAGTCCACTCTCAAGAAAGCTTAAATCATCCATTAAAGCATCATTTAGTTCTTTTTCCGATCCAGTTAGTCTCAAATCATTACTCATTGGCAAATCATATTGGTGTATATCCAAAATTTGAGTGAATGTGGTTGTAATTGTTTCTTTTGGGTTTAACTTTTTTGCTAAGAGAACTAATTCTTTTCCATTTTCTTTTTCTTCACAAGAGATAATTGCATCCACCATATAATTAGTTGGCCTAATCAATCTGTTTTCGTGTATTGAAACAGAAAGATCCGCTTTTATTAGCACCAATCTTTTTCCAAAAGGAAGTGTTGAAGAAGCTCTTCCTCTATATTCTACTGCACATTCTCCAACTATAATGCACAAATATTTGTTTTTTATTGAGGATAATATTTTCTCTTTGGCTTCAGAAAAGTTCATTTTGTTTCCACCTTTTTTTTGCCATATCTTTTTGAGCTCTTCTAAGTAAAACCGTTCTCATTGTTGGAAATAATAGAACAAAATCAAAGTATTTTGTTGGGTCTCCAAGAGCTGCTTCTGCTTCAAAATGTAATCTTGATGTTTCTGGATCATTTTTGTTTCCAAATTGTTCAGCAATCCTTGATCTTCTTGTCACATCTGCAAACTTTTTTAAAAAATCTGACGGTTTTTCTTTTGGAATAACCCCAATATACTTTAAGGTGTATGCGCCCGCAATAAGATCAATTTCTTTTGTTAGTTCTTCTTTTTCTTTTGTGTTTTTGGCGGTTACTTTCTTTTTTAACAAATCAACGACTTTGTCTACTTCCCATTGTTTAATAAAAGTGCTAAGCTTGTCAATTGTAACTCTATCTTTTTTTGCTTGAGTGAGTTTTATTCCTCTTTTTATTGTTTGAATTTTTCTTTTTATCTTTTTTATCATTTTTTCACTTCTATAATGTTTCAAAACCTTTTTTTAGAATTAAATAATCCTTTTCAATTCTTATCCCAAATTCTTTTGTATAAATTCCGGGCTCTATTGCAAGCACTATTCCGTTTTTTATTTTCCAATTTGTTTTCTCTCCAATTCCGCCCGGAAAATCATGTTCTTCAAGCCCAATTCCGTGCCCAAGCGCATGGGGCATTTTTCCAAGCAATTGTGTTTCTTTCCAAAGTTCTTTTGCCTTTACTCCAACTTTTAGTTTTGATTCAACATTTGCAAGAACAGTAGTTACTCTTTTTTTTGTTTCTTTAAACTCTTTTGATTCTCTATCACCAAACCAAAAAGTGTCAGTCAGATCAGCAAAATATCCGTAGTATTTTGCCCCCACATCAATCATTATAGGTGTATTAAATTCTAATTTTTTTTCAGTTGAGTTATGGTGAATATTTGAGGTGTTTTTGCCAAATGCAACTATGCAAAATCCCATTTCAAATCCATCTTTTTCAAAATATTCTTTAATCCTAAAATAAACTTCTTTTTCGCTCACACCTTCTTTCATTTGTGCTATAACCACATCAAGTATTTTTCTTGTTTCTTTTACTGCTTTTTTTATCTTTTCAATTTCGACATCTTCTTTTACTTCACGCATGTTTTCTAATTCTTTTGTTACGTTAACAAATTTTCCTTTAATTAGTTTTCTAAATGATGCTAAAGTGGAGACCGCTGTGTGTCTTGCGTCAAAGCCAATTTTTTTTCCTGCGCTTTTCTTGAGTATGTTTTGCAAATCGGCTCTTGTTTTATAGGTTTTTACGCTTGCTGCTAGAAATGTTTCTTTTGCTTGGTTGATATTAAATGGGTGCGATATCCAAATGGGTTTTTTATTTTTTCTTAAGAGTAATATCCCTTCGAATGCTTCGCTTGGAGTAATATTTTCTTTTGTGACTAAGTATTTGTTTACTAGTGGGTGTTTCCAGTATTGTTTAAAGTTTGCAATTAGTATTGAATCAACTTTTTCCCAAACCATAAAAAGAATTTATTGACGTGGGTTAAAAAACCTCACGCCAACGTTAATTTCATCAATTATTTTTTTTCGTAGAACGCTTTATATGCTTTAAATGTTGCATAGGTGTCTATTTTGCTTGCCAGTTCAAATGGAGAGTGCATTGCTAGAATTGGTACGCCCATATCTATTATGTCCATGTTGTATTTTGCAAGCATGTAAGCAATTGTTCCTCCTCCACCTTGATCAACTTTTCCTAGTTCTCCGTGTTGCCAAGGAATTTTTGCTTCATCAAGCATGCTTCTAATCCACGACATGTATTCTGCATTAGCATCACTACCATAGTATTTTCCGCCAGACCCAGTGTATTTTTCAACTGCTACTCCATACCCTGGTTTGTTTACATTACATCCATCAAATTTGTCAGCATATTTTGGATCAAATGCACTTGTAACATCTGCACTTATTGCTTTCGAATTTGATAATACTTCTTTTGCAGTGGTGTTTTCTTTTCGTAGTCTAATTATTTTTTCAAGAGCATTTTCAAGGAAGAATGAATCCATTGAGGTGTTTCCAACACTTCCAATTTCTTCTTTGTCTACCCAAAGCATTGCTTTTGGTTTTCCGCTTTTGCTTTCAATAAATGCTTGAAGAGCAATATATGAACAAATTCGATCATCATGTGCTGGTGCTCCAAGCATTCCTGAATCAATTCCTACATCTCTTGCTTTTACTGCTGGGTAAAGCCCAATTTCTGCTGAAGAAAAGTCTTCTTCAGTTATTTTGTACTTATCATTTAATGCTTTAAGGAAAGTTGCTTTTATTTTTTCTTTTACTTTTTTATCTTCAAGTGGGATTGTGGCTCCAATTGCATCAAGTGCTTCTCCGTTAATAATATCTCTTGCTAATTTTTCACTTCCTTCTTTACCTTCTAAGTGTGGCAAAAGATCGCTGATTACAAAAACTGGTTCATCTTCGGCTTCTCCAATGGTAATATCTATTTTTTCTCCTTTTTTGTTAAATATTACTCCATGCATGGATAAAGGAACGTTTAACCATTGATATTTTTTTATTCCCCCATAGTAATGCAAGTTTATCATCATGAATGGATCCGCTTCATAAAGTGGACTTAATTTGAAATCTAGTCTTAGTACATCAATGTGCCCGCCAATGATTCGCATTCCTTCACTTAATTTTTCGTTTCCAAGATCAATTAGTAACAAATTTTTTGAGTGGTTTATTGCATAAATCTTTTTACTTGAAGAAGTAGCTTGTGTTAGTGGGACAAACCCCTGTTTTTTTATAATTCTCTCTCCAAAAGAAACTATTTCTCTTTCGGTTTTATTTTTCTCAATAAAATCCTTATAATCTTCAACAAATCTAAACGCCAACTTTTTTTCTTCATTGAGAAGTTCCCATGCGCTTTTTTTATCGCTAAACAATTCTTTCTCTATTTTGCTTTTTTCATCTTTTTCTTTATTTTTGTCCTTTCCTTTTTCTTCAATTCTATTCATCAAAAAAACCACCTTTTTTACTAATTTGTTCTGTATAGGGTAGAGAAAATGTTATTAAAAAAGGGTTGGGTTTTGATTAATTTAGCCTTGCTTTGCCTTCATTTTTGTGTATGGTGTAGATTAGTTTCCATAATTTAGCTCTTTCCCCTGGTTTTGCGTGTTTAATTACTTCGCGTAGTGCTTCTCCATATAATTGATTCCAATTATGAGATATTCCAACTTCTCCTTCTCTCCAAGCAACCATATCAGTTAACATTGCAGCTTTTTCTGATAATTGAGTGGCTCTTTCAAATAAAGGTTTGTTTGATTGCGCAATTATTCTCATTTGTTTTATTACATTAAGCGAGTTTCCGTGTGTGGATTCAATTTTTTCTAAACAAGCTGTGTTTTGACAAGCAGAGCAGGCAGGAGTATGGTATTTGTTACAATTTGTAACCTTTAATCTATTTTCATGAACTTTACTTAGTGTTCCAACAAAAACAATTCTTCTTGGCAAGTAATCACCTTATGGGCAATAGTTGAAAAATAGTGGTTTGGGTTTATACTTAGTTTTTTATTCTCAAAAAGCATGAATATCTATTATGCCTACAAAGAGTAATCAGCCCAGAGTAGTAAAGCGAGTTCCAATATATACAAAGAATTCTGCTTCTTCTGTTGTTCATACTTCTAGGCGTGCTGCAAAAGCTGCTTCTTTTGCTGCGATGGATATTGCAAGAAAAAGAAGGGGTTTACTTAGACAATTTCACATTGTTAGAAGAAGGCCTCCTGTTATTACCGAAGTTCAATATAATCAACTCCCCAAAAAAAATGTTCTTGTTTTAGCTCCTCATCCTGAAGAGCCTCATGAAAAGTGTTTTGCTACAATTAAGGGATTTATGATTGCTGGAGGAAATGTTCAGATTCATACTCTTACTACAGGTTGGCATGGGGTTGAATTGTCTCCAGAAAAACTTGACGCACTTAAAAAAACAAACTTGCCTCACGCTGCTCAAAGATTTGCTCAAGTAAAAACTAGGTTACGAGAGATACGAAATGCGGATAAACAATTTGGTGCAGGGGTAAAAAATGAGATTCATAACATGGATTTTTATAATACTAATGAAGTTTCAAAAAGAGATGTTGCTTTGATGAAAAAAATTGTTAATTCGGGAAAATGGGATGTTGTAATAATGCCTGACCCTCTTGATATTCAACCAACTCATGCAGCGGTGTATGATTTAGCAATTGGTTTTTTGAGAAGAAAAGTTCGTTTCTCAAGACACCCAATTGAATTGTGGGGATTTGAAACAACTTATCATCGTCACCCTTTAACAGAACTAAATCAAATTGTTTATTATACTGGTGAAGTTCAAAAAGAAAAAATGGCTGCTGTTTCGGCTCACAAATCACAAGAAGATAGAAGGGGAGCTGTGATTTTGGGAAGAATGGCTGAAGCTGAGAGAAGTAGTGCAATTGCTGAAGAAGTAAAAGGGTTTGGGGTTCATGTTGATTTTACTCAAGCTCAAAGACTTGAAGCTTTCTCAAAAACCACTCTAAAGCCATATGGCCCTTTTGTTTTTGGAACAAAAAAGAGGAAATGATTGCTAAAAAGCAATCACTTTTTTTAGCTAAATTATTTTTGCATAGAAACATTTTAGCTGGTTATTCAAATAAATCATTCTTTTTTTACCATTGGTAATCCAGTTGTTTGGTTTTCAACAATTTTATACCCCGCAGGTAGATCAATTCCGTCTTTTGGGTCTTTTGAGAAGTAGAATAGTTTACCTCTTGCATGCAAGTAATATTTATTTCCTTTTGAATTAGTGTGTTCATATGCCATCTAATCACCGTTATTATCATTATTTTTTGTCTTTAAATTACTTTTGTCTTGTAGGACTCTGGGACAAAACTTTATAAAGGGTCGATTTTTAGGTGTTGTGCGGAGAA